>JBGTET010000044.1:0-4630 GCA_041747695.1 Saccharimonadales bacterium (SeqCode) | reverse complement strand
TTCGACGATGAGATCTGCTTTACCGTAATACATGAACTCATGCACGCTTCTCTCATCAAGCTTGACATTGATTGGGTTAACATCAAGAAATGGGTCCATTTCTTTGGCTCGCATATAGGCAACTTGAACTTTAGACTCCTCTACATCCATCAGTGTCGCAGAAACACGATTCAAGTTTGTTGTCGAAAATATATCATCATCTGCTATATTAAACGATCTGCCTATTCCGGTACCGACTAGCCCGTAAAGCGCAGAAGCGCCAACAGACATGCCTGCAATTGATATATTTAGGCTTCTCAGTCTTGCTTGTTCGGTTTCATTAATTAAAAGCTGATTTCTATTGGTCTTAAGCTGAAAGAACTCTTCTTCCCCTACACACTCTAAAGTCATATTCAGCCAAGGAAACTGTATATATACGGGTCTGATTGTTTGTTTTAATTTATTTGCTAAGTCTATTTGTTGCTTCGTAGATGATCCCGGAACTTGTACTTCTGCTAATTCTAATATTTGCGCAGTATACACGCTTTTGATGAGTCCACTATTTGGTTTCTTACTGCTAATCTTTACATCTTTGCTCATGAAATCAGACCCATTTCTGCTTATTTTTAATCTTGAACATTTCGCTAGTACCGAATTCGTACAAATATATCTTGGGGCTGGCAGCTTGCTTCCCTATGGAATTGTACAGTTTTCTGTATTCTGAATTCATCTCAATAAGTGTGCTGATGGTTGTTTCTTTTATTAAGCTACTTACTGCGGCACTCTCTTCAGTGCCAGGGCTTAACTCTAAGTGTACTTCTAGCACCTGATTGTGGTTATCGTCATTTGTTGTTTTCATGAAAAACTTTCCGCTCGTGGCGCCTTTCAGTCTTTCATCTACCAGTGCAGATTTTATGTGCTCTGGATAAACTAACAAAGAGTAAAAGGAGATCGAGAGGTCTTTTCTTCTTCTTATGTATATGAGGTCGCTTGGTGCTAAGTTTTCCAAAATCGACTTATTATTTAACAAGGGGAATGAACTTTCAACTAGTTGAAGCTCCGAACACAAATCGTTTAGACTTATTTTGCCGCCTTGGTCTTTAATATCGTATCGAATTAAAGGAACTCCGTAATTCGCCGTGATAATTAGGTTACTGTTTGATACTTCAATATACTTTTGAGTCAGGTCGTATTGGACTAGCGTAGGAAGTTGATTATCAACAAGAATGTGTTTGTATTTTGCCTTTTCTACACTTATCCTTCGTCGCATGAATATGCTAAGTGGTGTCTCGAAACCTACCACGCCCATGTCTGCAGTACCGTATATATTAACAGTTTCAAGTGGGCTAATCTTATTCCCGCATAACTGCAGCAGGTTATCTCTCCATTCTTCACTTATTGCTTCTCCGGCAAATGAAAACTTAGTATTTATGTCTGACCAGTCAATGCCTTTACTATTGCCGTAATCAATAATGTCCTTAACAAACGGAGGATACCCAGCAATTATTATTTGATCGTAGTATTGTTTTAGTCCTAAGATAGCACTTATGGCATCGTCTTTTTCAATACCTGGTGTTATAACGTTCAATTTGTTGTCCCTTGAAGCCCCGAATGCACCAAGCGTCGTGTACACCCCCGCAATCCAAGTTCCCATAGAGAAACATACAACCAGTAATGTTGATTTGTTCGCTACATCGTGTGTTTGGCTATATATTTTGCTGTACAGCAACTCTGTTTCCCTGTGTTGTTCGTCACCTCGTGGCCAGAAGAAAGGTATACCAGAAGAACCTGAAGATGAAGAAATAATGTTGTTGCTAAACAGGCTACCGTCCCAGCAAAGCTCATTCAAGGGATACCGTCTTAAATAGTTATCTTTATCTACGGTCGGGAGTAAAGAGAAATCCTCTTGAGTTTTTATTAGATCAGCATTTACTGAGTTCTCTTTTAAAAATTCTTTGTAGGCAGGTATTCTTAACGATGCGTCATAGAATAATTTTAGTGATCGCCTAAATGATTCTTTTTGCAAATTTGTAACAGAATCGTTAAATTCATCAATTTTGCTCATGGTGCTGTTTCCTATTGCTATGTGAAAAAGTATTGATAGTATAAGGTTATCTCATGAATGACACCAGTCAAAGTAAAATAATTGCTGTTTTTGGAAGTACTGGTTCTTTTTCTGAGCAGGCAGCAATTAGTAAATATGGCAAAAAGAATGTCGAATACAAGTATTTCGAAGATCTTTTTTCTCTTTTAAATTACCTGCAGAACAACAAAGCTGTTATCGGAGTAATCCCATTTTCGAACAATAATGTCGGACACGTAGAAATGACTCAAAACTTGCTCGCAAATTATCAATATAAGATTCTTGGTAAGATCAAGTATGGTGTGGATCTATACCTATTCGCGAAAAAAGGTGTTTCAAAGAAAATGATAAGAAAAGTAGCATCCCACCCACACGCATTGCTTCAGTGCACTAGGTACATTGCCGAAAACTTGAATGACGCCACTGTGATTAGCGCAATTAGTACCTCACACGCAGCTATGTACCTCGCTCATAATAAGTTCGATGATGATACGGCAGTAATTGCATCAAAGGAGGCAGGAGAACAGTTTGAACTTGCTGAACTAGGTAGAAAGATCCAGGACAAAAAAAGTAACTACACAGATTTTCTAATATTAAAAGTTGAGTAGCTACCATGAGAAGTTTGCTATAATGTCAGAAGATTAATTTCTAGATTGAAAACATGAGCAAAAAAGTAGCCATAGTCGAAGACGACATTGCCATTGCGCAAATGTACCGGATCAAATTCGAATCCGAGGGGTATGATGTAGAAACTGCCGAAAACGGTGCAATCGGGCTGGAAATGGTTGACGATTTTCGCCCCGACATCCTGCTACTCGACCTTATGATGCCAGAAATGAACGGCGACGAGATGTTAGCCAAACTCCGTAAAATGGACTGGGCCAAAGATCTACCGGTAATTATCCTGACAAACATGGGCGAGTCCGAAGCTCCTGTAACGCTCAAAGACCTAGGCGTTGACTCGTATATCGTAAAAGCCGAAATGACGCCAAAGCAGGTAGCAGAACTGGTTAAGAAGAAGCTTTAGAGTTTGCTGCTTTTATAACGTTATCAAATAGGGCACAAACAGTCAGTGGCCCGACTCCACCAAATTTTGGAGTAAGCTTTAAGTCTTCGCGCTCATAAACGTCGCTGGATAAATCTCCAACTTTTTTGCCTGAGGCTACAGCCACTCCCGCATCAATGACCACGCAATTTTCTGGAATCATTGAGCTATTTATCAGGTTTGGGCTACCAGTGGCGGTAATAATAATGTCGGCATCGGCTAAAATTCCTGCTAAATCCTTTGTCGTCTCGTCCACAGTAGTAACCTTATGTTCTGCCTTTTTGAGTATTGCCGTTAAGGGTCCTCCGACCAAGGGCCCTTGCCCCACTACAACAAACTTTTTGCCACGAACATCAACGTTATAACCTTCTAATAGCCACATGATCGCTACGGGTGTTGCAGGATCGTATGGACTACCATCAGATAAACCATCAACGTCTTTTTCTTTAGCGACCAAATTTAACACCGCATCTTGATCAATCGAAGGCTCCAAAGGCAACTGAACTATAATTCCATGCACAGCCTCGTCTTTATTTAGCTTTTCGATAACTTGCTTGATATCATCAGGACCGACAACAAACTTTTCTACCTCTACGCCAATATCGACACCGTAGGCAATCTTCAGGCGCACATAGGTGTTTATAACCTCGTTGTCGATAGACAGCACAATCGCAAGCTTAGGTTTAATTCCACGACCAACAATCCCGCCAACCTGCCGCGCTTGGCGCTGTTTAATAAATCCGGCTAAATCTGATCCACTGAGTACTTTCACAACTTGAGTATTGTAATCTATAAAAATGCATATTAACAGTGGTAAATACAACTATATCGTGATAGGATACGATTCGTTATGCACCGGTAGCTCAGCGGATTAGAGCACTTGTCTTCGGAACAAGGGGTCGTAGGTTCGAATCCTACCCGGTGTACCAGTTATTAAGTTGCATATTTTGTTTATTATTTTATAAATCTTGACAGCTTTGTGTTCGTGGGAGCATAATTGCTTTGATTCACCGACACCGGTGGACATGACACAGGAGGTGGTCGCTTGACCGCGACGCTACCGACACAAGATGCGGCTGTGGTTCCTGAGGCCACGACCCCGCGTCCGACACGCAAGCAGGCCATCGCCGTGGCCTCGAGGGCAGGGATCGATCGCAGGTCGGCGACCCAGGTCTACGACTGGCTGCGCGACAAGGTGATCCCTGCCTGCAGGCGCAGCAGGGACGGCCAGTACTACGTCGAGGAAGGCGAGCTGGTCGGCAGGCGCTACGAGGCCTTCGAGGCCATCTTCCCGCATGGCAACACCGGCAGCGCGCCGGGATCGCCGCAGGCGGCCTTCATGACCTCGCTGCTCGACCCCGCGCAGGGCGAGTACAGCCTGGTCCACGACATGGACTCCGAGCAGGGCGCCACGTTCTGCCACGTCACCATCACCCGCTCGGCCGTCTGAGCCCACCTCGCCATCTGCGTACCACCCCCCCGATCGGGGGGGTGGTACGCAGATGGCGAGGTGGGCTCAGACG
>JBGTET010000043.1:0-3338 GCA_041747695.1 Saccharimonadales bacterium (SeqCode) | reverse complement strand
GCTCTAACTTACGAACCAGAAAACTCATCGGTGCTTGGTTTTGGCTATAGAGTAGGCTTTTTGGGTCTTCTACACATGGACATAGTCAAGGAACGATTAGAACGTGATTATAATCTTGAACTGATCATAACTTCCCCGTCTACGGACTATAAGATTAATTTGTTAAACGGTGAAGTGGATCATATTCGCTCAGCATCCGAGCTGGTCGATATGAGCCGTGTCGAAAGCATCGAAGAACCGTGGATTAAGGGTGAAGTCGTCGTGCCCAAAAAATATGTCGGCGCTGTTATAACTTTGATTGCTGGAACGCGCGGAAAACAGACTTCGATAGATTATATCGATGACGAGCTATCAATTGTTTATTTTGAAGCTCCACTGGCAAACATGCTAACAGACTTTTTCGACACATTAAAAGGCGTAACCAGCGGTTATGGTTCGTACAGTTACGAATTGTCAGGCTACAGAGTGGACGATTTAGTCAGGTTAGATTTTTTGGTTGCTAACGAACGAGTCGACAGCTTATCTGCCATTGTTCACAAATCGGAAGCTGAAAGACTTGGCAGAACTACTGTCAAAAAACTTAAAGATTTGATTCCAAAGCAAATGTTTAAAGTTAGTTTGCAGGCCGCAATCGGCAGTAGGATTATTGCCCGCGAAGATATTCCAGCATTAAAAAAGAACGTTACTGCTCATTTGTATGGTGGAGATGTCTCAAGAAAGAAAAAACTTTGGGCCAAGCAGAAACGTGGCAAAGAACGCATGAAAAAGTTTGGCAATGTCGAAATTCCACCAGAAGCCTTCACTGCACTCATAAGACGTGACTAACAAAACATTTTGCTCATGCTTGCAAATTGCTTCTAAAAAAGCAAAAATACTCTAAGAATTAGGAGTTCAAACACACATGGCAATGGCGGAAGGGGTATATCATGGACCCGAAGGCGGCAAACCAAAATCATTCGACGAACGGATAGACTTAAGGGTTGCTCTAGAACGTGCCGAACAAGCGGTCGACAAGCTGATTAGTCGCATTCTTAATGGCGAAGTAGTTGATATTGTCGTTACAGGAGACAGACATCCCGAGCTGATGATAGATGGCAAATTGGCCGAAGACTATTGGGCATCGACGATTGGTCAAGAATCGCCACCTGGCGCTAGGGAGGCCGGAGCACTTAGATTTGAAGAGTTACTTATAGAACGAGGATTTGCTGATCCAAACTTTGTTATTAGTTTATTAATTGAACAGGCTGGTAATGATCCAGACTTCGTAGAAAAACTGAAGGAAATAGATCGACATTTTCTAAAGCTGCAGGACTGTGATGATCGTGCCGAGGGTGATCTAACGTTAGATTCTTTGCTCGCAGGGCAAGACGTAGCTCACGGTGAAGATTACAGAAGAAGATATCCAGGAACTCCACGACCTAACCTTATGCGTGAGCTAGCCGCACTAAAACACTTTCTCGACAAAGAAGCTCGTGCTTCGGAGCGTGAAAGGCTTACATCAGTTGACTAATTGATCTAAGCCTCAATCACTGGTAGATTTAGCTAATGAATATTTCGTTGGTCAGTACTAGAGATCCAAAAGGCAAAAGTGTTAGCTATGCCGATGTTCTCTTGTCTGGGCTTGCTCCCGATAACGGTTTATATACACCTCAAACTTTACCGACAGTAGACACTGTAAAACTAAAAACTATGCAAAAAATGAGCTACATCGAACTGTTTGTAGCAATTAAGAGTTTATTGATAGGGGACTCGATAAGTCTTGATGATCAGGAAAAGTTAGCCGGAGCAGCGTTTACCCAAGAAAAGTTCCCAAATGTTGTCGACGGCAACTTCATGCCTGTCGTTGAGATTGAACCAGGCTTCTATATGCAAAATCTTTCGCTTGGCCCAACTGCTGCCTTTAAGGATGCTGCCTTACAACCGCTTGGCCAAGATATGAACTATGTGTTAAATGCACAGGATAAGACTTTGCGTTTGCTGGGTGCAACCTCAGGCGATACTGGCTCTGCCGCTGAAGCTGCAATCAAAGGTCTAGATAGATTGAAGTTATTTATGTTGAGTCCACTTGAAGGCATGAGTGATTTCCAGCGTGCTCAAATGGGTATTTTAAGTGGAGGCAATATTTATAACTTGAGTGTGCGTGGGCGTTTTGATGATTGCCAAGATATGGTTAAGGCTCTAAATTCTGATCCAGAATTTGCTGATTTAGGTGCAGTTAACTCGATTAACTGGGGTCGAATCTCTTCACAAGTGCCCTACTATTTTTCTGGGTACTTTCAGGTCGTTGGCGAAAACATAGGTAATCCAGTTGATTTTGTTGTTCCTACAGGCAACTTTGGCAATATTCTCGCGGCTTATTTTGCTAAGCAAATGGGTCTACCAATACGGAAACTAATTGTCGCAACGAACGAAAATGATGTGATTAATAGATTGATTCAAACCGGAGTTTACACAGTCAAAAAGGCTCAAGTTACGTCTAGCCCGTCGATGGATATATCAAAAGCTTCAAACTATGAGCGCCTTGTTTACTATCTGCTCGGAAACGATCCGGTTGCGACAGCAAACTACATGAAAAAATTCGAAACAGACGGAAGCGTAGACTTTAAAGACTTCGGCTTGTCCGCCAATGCTCTGAAGGAAAATGGTTTTGCTAGCGGAACCTCAACGCATACTGACAGAATTGCAATGATTCGTTGGGCGCATGAAACCGCTGATTTGATTATCGATCCACACACTGCAGATGCATTTAAGGTAGCGCAACAACACAGGGAGGACGGAGTGCCGATTTTAAGCATGGCAACAGCGTTACCAGTAAAATTTGAAGATACCATAAATGAAGCGCTTGGGTTCATTCCAGAACGAGAAGCAAGATTTGTTGGACTAGAAAGCGAGACTCAGAAATCATTTACAATTATTGACCCAGATATTGATGCACTGAAAGAGTTTATTCGCAATGAATCCACCTAATCTAAAAAACCACGATGAGTTTGCGAGGTTACTGGCTGACTATCAAGTTAGTGATTACGCAAGATCACTGCTAGAGCAGATAAAGCTAGTTATACTCGTGTCTCCAACTTCTGTTGGACGCAATACCGTTATTCACGAGTTAGTGGAGACTGGCGATTATGAATATATAGTTTCTGATACGACTCGCCCAAAGCGAGTCAACGATGGCGTGGAAGAAAACGACGGAGATCAGTACTTCTTTAAAACTAAAAATGAATTCCTCGAAGGTCTAAAAAATGGGAACTATCTAGAAGCTGCAATAATCCACGATCAGCAAGTTTCTGGAGCTTCGATTGAAAGATTTAAGGAAAGTGCCGGGAATAATAAAATTG
>JBGTET010000042.1:0-2970 GCA_041747695.1 Saccharimonadales bacterium (SeqCode) | reverse complement strand
TCAATACTGTTCCTGTGCTTCTAACTGTAAAGCGTCGGCGATTTTGGCTAGAAGATCTAAAGCCTCTTTGCCAACTCGATAAACTCGGACATCACCTAGTGCTAAAGCTTCAACAAATGCGGCAAACTTATCAGCTCGTACGCCAGCGAAACCATTTTCGTCATAGTAAACGTAATCTCTAATGTCATATATTCCACGACAAATTTTGATTGCGATTTCAATTTGGGAATAGGCACTTCTTAACACACCCGAACGACCAAGATCGTTATCTTTAACATAGTCAACCGTGGCTTGTCTGGTGACGACAGGAATTTCAGCTCGATCTTCATCGGTTACGAAAGAAACTAATTCAGGGTTATAGCTAGGCGCAACATCTCTGGAATCTTCGATTGCTTCACCCATATGATTACTCGATCCCATAGTAATCGTAATACATCTGGATTGGATCAACTGCTTTGAGGGTCTTAAGCGGGAAAGCTGCGACTAATTCATCTAAAGTTGTTGCCGCTTCAACGGCTTCGATGAACTGATTATAATTGCGCACATTGGTTTGACCATTTTTATCTATAAATTGTCCCCAAACAGAGTCGCCGCCAAAGTGCATTTCCGGCGACATCAAGTCTTCTGCTTCTGCAATGTCTGGAGGTGATAGGCTGCGATAACTCTTTGTAGATCGCACCCAAGTAGCTGACATTAGCTGTTCAGCTTCCGGATGTTCACGCTTAATTCCGATCAACATTTGTCTAAAATGCTCTCGGAGTTTAGGCATATTTTCGTCAGAGAACGGACTTTCGCCTCTGACAGGGTTCGAGAAGTGAATTTTTATAGTCTTCGTATCTTCGTCATAACCATACCCAAAAGCTCGTGGATGTTTTTTCTCTGTATATTTACTCCATGGTTGCTCGGTGTAGGCATCAAAAAGAAGCTCAGTTATGTCTCTAGTCTCTGCGTCGTCATCGATTTCGTCTAGCAATTCGTACCATTGTCGAGCAGGACCGTCAGCTGGTGGGGCTTGTAAGAAAAGCTTTCGATAAATTGCTGTCTTTTTGTACAGCACAGAACTAAAATCCTCACCTGTTATTTCTGACCATTTGCGGGCAAAACGTACCTGTGCATCAAAATAACCGTACGGGCGATTTAAGGTGTTAATCTCAGGATCTGCAAGAGATTCATCAGCTGGCACCCCAGGGTATTCGCAGATATATGTAATCGGATCTTGGTACTTTGGTGTGACGATGTTAATTTTAACGCCGCCGCCCACCTCTACAACATCCCGCATAGAACTTAGTGTATGCGATGAAGTAGTGCCTCCATCGTCACCAAGGATATTGATAATTAGTTTTTGATGAAGCTTGGGTTGGTCAAGCATAATTCGCTCGCCAGACTCACTAGTAGTGAAAGTCTCATCAAAACCTTCGTCTATGACGCCTTCAGTTGCAGCCCAGCCGTCAGGACCGACAGTGGCCCAACTTACTAATCGGTGCTCAATATAATCACCTTCAGGATAGCGATTAGGGACACCCTGCTTAGGAACATTATGATTAATCATAAAGCTAATTATAGCACATAAACAGATAAAAAGCAATCATCTTCAAGTGTTCAGTACAGCGAGCCGCCCAGGGGTACGTCTTTGTCTGGCTCAATAAGGATGCAGTTGCCGTCAGAATCGGGAACTCCAAGCGTCAAAACCTCAGAAATTGCTGGTCCGATCTGGCGTGGCGGGAAGTTAACAATTGCTAAAATCAATCTGTTGTGGAGCTCTTTTTTGGAATAGTTTGCCGGAAGTTGAGCACAAGATTTCTTCACGCCAATATCTTTGCCGAAATCTATCTGCAATTTGTAGGAAGGATTACGTGCTTCCGGAAGATCATCAACTTTGATGATCTTGCCGACACGTATATCTAGTTTTTCAAAATCGCTGTATGTTGCCATTATTCTATTCTACCAAAGTGGTGGCGTGTAGTGGCATTCATGGTCAAATACATAGCGGCCATCTTTGAGCCTTATAACCATTGCATATGGTCCTAAGGCATCTTGTCGAACAACTATTCCAGATTCAGTTTTGGGGGATTTGAGGTCTAAGCTAACATATGTAGGCTTTCCGAAATATGGTCCCTGAGGAAGGTCAACAAAACCGTTTAACTCGGTAGTCAAAACGACACAGCCATCTGGGCTGCCATCTGGTAGGATAACAATTCCAGGTATTTCGTCGGTTTCTTCTCGAACAACTAAACCAATCTTGTTTCGGGTCCTGCCATCGACGATATGTGATACACGAACTTCTTGGCCTATGGCCAACTCCATGCTGGTATGTGCTGCATGTTCTGGATCTAGTACTTCAACCATAAAAACTCCAAATTACCATCAAGTTGGACTATACAACTAAAAACTAGTTTGTCAATACCCATTGCGTGCTGCTTATTGTTCGGCGCCAGGCTCAACCCCGGGGTAGTCACACATATAAACAATTTCGCCCTGACCGTCAGGCGTACGTACGTTGATGTTGGTGCCAGGCACCGCAGAGAATTGTCTTACTCCAGAAAGTCTATGGGTTGACACCACTGCACCGTCATCTGATACAACGTCGATATCTATTACTTGGCCAGGTTTTGGCTCGTACAACCAGAAGCGCTGACCGCTTGCCGGAACTGGAAAAGTTTCGTCAAACCCCTCTTGAATAACACCAAATCGAGCGTCAAACCCCTCTCTGGACGTACCATTCCAACTGATTAAATCACCATCAAAATCGACAATGTCAGGGTAGGGGTTTGGTGGAACTGTTGCTTCAGCTTTTGCAAGGTGTAGGTCCACCCTTCCAGTTAGCAGTTTGTAGGTCTGCTGGTCGGGGTCAATTAAATTTGCGAGTCGTCTCCATGCCATGAGTTCATCAGTCGGAAGAGGCAAGTCATTCTCGTAGGCAAAAAATTGACGAGTATTAAATGCACTTAATAATCCTTGGCCGATAGCCCT
>JBGTET010000041.1:0-1989 GCA_041747695.1 Saccharimonadales bacterium (SeqCode) | reverse complement strand
GACTGTCGTTGGACAAGCCTTGAGCAGCCTCTGGATTACTTATTCCAGGCACGAGCGAGTGCAACTGAAGAGTCAATGCAACAATAGTGGTCACAAACAAAACCGCCATCCCGATGCCGTATCGATAGCGATAAAGTACAAACTGATTCATTCCACCCTTAGACAAAATCATTAGAGGTTATTGTAGCATTTTTACGAACATTTTTAACTAAATACTTCTCCAGCATCGGCAAGTTCGTGGGTTCTATCCATATTCATAAACTGGAGACGTTCTGGGTTCCAGTAAAGCTCAACCTGTCCAGTTGGACCGTTTCTGTGTTTGCGAATTAAGATGTCGGCGATATTTGGACGATCAGTTTCTGGATTGTAGTATTCTTCACGATAAATAAACATCACCACGTCGGCGTCTTGCTCGATTGAGCCTGACTCACGCAAGTCGGCCAGCTGAGGTATTTGTGGATGTCGATTTTCGACCGAACGTGAAAGCTGAGACAAAGCAATAACTGGAACATTTAACTCACGGGCAATAGCCTTGAGACCGCGAGATATTTCTGAGATTTCTTGGACACGATTGTCGCTACCAGCATTTGTGTTTCCGACCATCAACTGTAAATAATCGACAATGATCAGACCTAGTGGTCTTTGATGCTGTTCGCGACGAGCTTTAGTACGCATTTCCATAACACTAATACTTGGTGTGTCGTCTATGTATATTTGAGCTTCCGACAACGAACCCATAGCGTTACCGAGCTTTTCAAAGTCTGAGTCGCTCAGGTTGCCAGTACGAATATTCCAAGCATCAACGCCTGCCTCTGCGGCTAATAATCGGTCAACTAACTGTTCTTTACTCATTTCTAGCGAAAATACTAAAACCGTTTGCTGTTGTTTTGTGGCGATATGGTGAGCCAAGTTCATGGCCAAGGTCGATTTACCCATTGAAGGCCGAGCCGCCAAGACAATCAAGTCAGATTTCTGCAGCCCAGCCAAGACATTGTCCATATCTTTATAACCAGTCGATAAGCCACGGACTTTACCTTTGTCTTTGTGTAATTCATCTAAACGATCGAAGCTTTCAGCCAAGATAGATTCGACTGAAACCAAATCTTGCTTTACATGCTCCTGTGAGACATTAAAAAGCTTCCTCTCTGCGGCCTCCATGGCAAACTGGACGTCTTCATCCTCTTTGTAGCCCAGTTCCCCGATATCTTGCCCAGCCTTGATTAAACGCCGTCTGAGAGCCTTAGAGCGAACAATATCAGCATAGTGCTTAGCGTGTGCAGCAGTTGGAACGCTGTTGGTTAGCTCTGTCAGGTAAGCCGTTCCTCCAGCTAAATCGACATTGTCTTTACCTTTTAGGTGGTCAGTTAGGGTCAAAAGATCAATTGGACGACGCTTTTCGTACAAAGACATGACCGATTCATAAATTATTTTGTGACGATTGTCATAAAAGTCATCGGCATTAACTAAATCTGCTACATCAACTAGGGCGTCACTATCGAGTAGGATCGAACCTAGCAAGCCGGCCTCGGCTTCAATATTTTGTGGAGGGATTACAGGCTCGCTCATATATTAACTACCTCTCCACCGCCGAAGGCATCTAATACCGACTTGGCTTCTGCGGTAGCCAAAGTTGGCTCCACTTCTGTAGATGACTTTTCATTCTTGATTGTTTTGTCAACCAGGGCTTCGACCTTTACAGTCTCGCCAATTACCTCGCTAGCGGCTTCAACCACAACATTCTTAGAATTTGCAATTTGCTTCTGATGAAAATCAAACTTAAAACTTAGCGCCAAAATTCCGTCTCCATACTCTGGTTGAGCCATTCGCAATACGGAATATAGAGAACTTTTTTTAACCTTTACTAGATCAAGTATTTTTTGCCATGATTTTGTATCAAGCGAGGACAATTTGTGCTTTCTGGTACTGGCTGTTGGTTTAGCCTCGACAGTAGGGGCTTGTTTGATTTGATCATCTTTTACAGTTTCTATT
>JBGTET010000040.1:0-4347 GCA_041747695.1 Saccharimonadales bacterium (SeqCode) | reverse complement strand
CCACGATAAAGTTGCTATTTACCCCTAGCTCACCGAGAGAATGCTCTGCAACAACTAGATTGCTTAGAAGTTCCCGAATGTACCGAACTGAATCAATCACATCCTGATGATACATAGGATTACCCACTAGATCGGCAAGTGCATTTAAGCGTTCCGCCAGCTGTCTGGATACTTCAATGCCGCCGCTAATGCCAGCAGTTAGTAAGTCTGTCTTTGATGTTATTTCCAGCCCAACAAGTTGTTTGAGTTCCATTAGTTTTACTGAAAGCGCTTGCTCAAGTTTTGCATCCCTTTTTGTGGTTAGGACATCAATCAGTTTTTGCTTAACGCCGCTTCCAATTTCAGGATCTGCAAGCAGTGCCTTCATCGCTTCTGGGTCTTTAAGAGCAGCTGATAGAATTTCTGCACTAGCTTGCCTCTCATCTGTAGGCACGACTGCTTCTTCATCAGCTTCGCTGTCACTACCTAAACCTGCCTCAAGTATGTGTTGTAGGTGCTCTCGGGGAATTGTGTCGTCATCAGGAATTGTAGAAGGATCGGCACCTATAAATTGTGCTTGTTCTTCTGAGCCTGGATCCGTGAATTCTGATGGCATTTGTTATCCTATTTTTGTATTATTTATACTGTAAATAATGTAGCACGATTTTGTAAATTTGTCAATAATGTGCTTGACTCACCACCTCTGTTGAGATAAAATCTCAGCACAAGTTTGATCGTGGTACCCCAACTACCGACCGGGAGGTCAAAAAACAATGGACGTGATCGATCTGTACAAGTGCGAGCCGGGCACGCGCGTCGAGCTAGTGACCTCCGACAAGCAGACCTACGTGGTCAACTTCGGCGCCCGTGAGAAGGTTGGCGACTGGCTCAAAGTCGACAGCATCTCTGGTGGTCACAAGACGACCGCGGACTCGTTGCGGCGCGGCTCGAGCCATGCCATCCGCTGCGACATCCTGACCATCGGCAGCAGCACGGTCATCCGTGCCTACGACGGAGGTCAGGTATATCCCATCGAGAACATCGTCGGGATCACCGTCGACGGCGAAGCGCTGGAGCCACTCAGGGAGCGTCCAGCTCTCATCCCTGGCAACTTCGTCCCTCACGAGTGACGTGCCGCACAACGACCCTCTTCTCTTCTGCCCTTCGGGGCAGTCGAGAGGGGGGTTCCTACTTTTTAGAGACTTTTTAGCTCATTCCAAGATGGAATTTGATTCTCTCGACTACATCGGCAATCACTACTTGTGATTTTACTAAATAATCATCAACACCGAGGCTTCTGGCGCGCTCCATGTCTTTATCTTGATTCAGCGCTGTTAGCATCACGATTTTTACATTGGTCGTCTCTGGGGTGTTCCTGATAATATCTAAAACATCAAAACCGCTGATTTTAGGCATCATAACGTCCAGCAAGATTAAATCTGGCTTAAATTCGATAGCATTTGATAAAGCATCTTCGCCGTTAGGCACATGACGGACACTAAAGCCTTCGGCCTCGAGGCGAGTGGCATAAACAGTTGCTAGACCCTCATCGTCTTCTACAAGTAAAATTTTCTTCGGTAAATTCTGTGGCTCAGGTGCAGCCTGAGTCTGTTTGTCGTCATCCATAACCATATCGTATCCTAGCTGCTAATGTTTTTCAATGTAGATATAAAGCCGTCAAACATCATTATTGCAATTGTTGCAGAGCTTTATCCATTTGCGGGTCGCGCTTAGCTAAGAAATCTTCATCGGTCAGTTCTACCTTAACGTCTGGCACGATTCCATTTTTGTCGATGTTATTACCTTTTGGTGTGTACCAACGAGCAACAGTAACTTTAAGCACCCCGCCGTCTCTTAGTTCCTCGAGTGCCTGGACGCTACCTTTACCGAAGGATGTTTCACCCAACAGCGTTGCCACTTCGTAATCATTTAATGCGCCGGCTACAATTTCTGAGGCTGAAGCTGAGCCCTGGTTTATCAAAACAATCGTCGGGATACCAGCTAGTGGCGCACCATCATCGGCCTTAAGCGTTTCGGTCACGACTTTGCCCGAGCCTTCACGCTCTTCGACAATCGGTACGTTTTCTACCCACAGTCCAGCGACATCTACAGCCGCACTCAGGAAACCACCTCCGTTATTTCGTAGATCCAAGACAACTCCCTTCACTCCAGCAGCTTTGAATTCTGCAGCTGCTCTGGCTGTTAATTCAGTTGTGTCCTCAGAAAAGCGCGAAACCGTCAGCACGCCAATACCATCTTTAATTTCCCATTCAGCACTTGGCACGTTAATTTCTGCCCGCACGATAGAAACTTCTTGTTGCTGGCCATCTCGCAATATGGTCAGAACGACTGTCGTCCCCTTTTCGCCACGGATTTTGGTGACGGCTTGTTCAACTGACATGCCAAAAGTTTCTTCGTCATTGATTTTAAGAATTGCATCACCAGATCTCAAACCGGCAGCTTCTGCTGGGAAGCCATTTAACGGTGAGATTACGATAATAGCGTCATCTTTGAGCCCAATTTCTGCGCCGATGCCAGTAAATGTGCCGTTTAGATCATCAGAGAATTCTTTAGCTTCGTCTTCTGTTAGATATACCGTGTAGTCGTCACCAGTAGCTTCGGCCAAACCCTTTTTCAGTCCGTCTTCTAGCTCTTGCTGTGTTAACTCGCCGTCATACTGTTGCTTAAGCGTATCGTATAGTGATTCTACCTCTGTGTAATCAAGATCGTCTGGCAATCCTTGCGAACTAGAATTCTTATTTGAACCCGAGTCAATGTAACCATACATCTGAGCACGCGAGCCTGCGGCAAAGGCTATTACCGCCACAAACAGCGTAATTAGGATCGCTGATATGGTTGGTATGGTACTGCGTTGCTTACTCGCTGGAGTTGTTACTGCTCGATTTAGCATGCCTACAACATGTGCCCAAATGCGGTGATAATACCGTTGTCGTGTTCAATCATGACCATGTTGCCGTAACCGCCAAACCAGCCTCGGAAGACAATGTCGCCATCCGCTGGGGCAATTATTGGGTCACCATACCAGCCGCCGATATCGAGTCCCGAGTGAAAGCTCTTGTTACCACATTTTGTGTAATACCAATCATATGGCGCAACACAGCCATATTGCTGCGTGACACTGTTATTGCCCGGGGTAGGCCATGCAAAGCCATAAGCTAATGATCCTGGCCCGCTACCAGGGTTAATTGTTCCAGCTCCAGATCTCATTTCGAAGTGCAAGTGTGGTCCTGTAGAAAAGCCAGTACTACCAATATAGCCGATGATATCACCTCTTTGGACGCGCCCTAGGCTAACAAAGTTCTGATTCTGAATCTGGGCAGCAATGTAGTCATCCAAATCCTTTTGAGCTTGGGCTCGCTGATCTTCTAGCCCGGCGACAATTCGGGCGTATTTGGCTTGACTACCCTGAGTCTGTTCCAAGATTTTAGCCTGTTCAGCCCGTCGATCGCTCAGAGCCAGTCGGGCAGCCTTTTTCAGTTTTAACAGTTTTTGTTGCTCTGCCTTTTCGTCTTTGATTTCTTGCTCAAGCTTTTTAACTGATTCAACAGATTCTTGGATCCCCTCTTTGAGATCAGCTAGATACTCTTGCTGAGAAAGATAATCAGAAAAGTTATCGGCTGAAGCTAACATTTCGAGTGTCGAAATGCGTCCTCTTTTATATAACTCTCTCAAAGATTCTTGCAGTAACGCCTTTTGACGTTCGAGTTCCTTTTGAGTTCGCTGCAACTTTAGCTGCAACTCCTTTATCTTAAGCTCATTGAGCTCAATCTTTTGCGTAGCGGTTTGAATCTCCAGTTCAAGCTGATTAAGCCGTGACTGTAAGTTGTTGGCCTTCTCTTCCAGCGCATGTAAAGTATTCTGATTATTTATGACTTGTTGCTCAATTTGGTCGATATTATTACGAAGCTCGGCTTCGGTCTGAGCTTTAGCTACATCTGGTGCGTAGACCAAAAACGAAGAAATGATAAAAATCCCTACAATTAACAGAGGTGAGATTTTTTTTAAGATTGTTTTTGATTTTTGCATCATTGCTACCCTCATTATATCGCTTATGTAAATAACTTTCAACTATCTTCAATCTGTTAAGTAAACCTTATACTTAAACGATATCCAGCTGCTTATTGTTTCACCACTTTTTGATGCGCAAATATTTAGACATGGCGATAATTGCCGAGACAAAGCCAATTAGTATGCCGATGCCAAAAACCATAGCTCCGACAATGTACCAATAGTTACGTAAGTAATCTGTTGTTGACTGAAATTCGAGGAATTGCCCCAGCTGAGGCAGACCTTTCAGAACTACTGTATATAAGAAAGCCATGGTTATAACGCCGGCGATAATTCCGT
>JBGTET010000039.1:0-7570 GCA_041747695.1 Saccharimonadales bacterium (SeqCode) | reverse complement strand
ACCGATACTCGAAAGAAACGCAAGCTAGTTTTTAGTAGCTTCGAGAGTTTTCTTAAACAAAAACACTGGCAAAATTATTCCAGCCAAAAGCGATGACAACCAGACAATCAAGCTGGCAAGTACCCATGTCGAAACTCCATCGATTGTTACGCCATCTGTTAATACATCGGCAACAAGCAGGCCGACAAAGGTTGTAACCAATGCAATTCCACCTATCAAAGCTGGGATGTTAGTCAGGGCGATCTTTAGCAAAAGCGGTCCAGCGAGAACTGTGGTTGCGCTAAACACCAGAACCGTTACAACTAAAGAAACTCCATTTATATCAAAACCATCTAGAACCAACGACGCCACAACCAACCCAATAGTGTTGGCGAACAAGCTCAAAACTAAACGTGCTAATAATCTGATCATATCCCCTCCCTTAAGTAAAAATGGTGGAGGTTATAAATCGCTATTCCAACCAGGACAAAGCGATCGAACCTCTTAAAAGGATCATACAGTACCAACCAGGAATCGGGAACCCAGAAGAGCCCCGTAGGACCCGGCAGATCCAGAAACGATTATCCCACAAGGAAATGCAGGAGGCGATCCGTCGCTACCAGGCTGGCGAGACGGCTAGGACAATCGGTGCTGCACTCGGCGTGAATCGCAAGACCGTGCTTGCCTTGCTCAAGAGGCAGCGGGTGAGCACTAGGTACAACCTGCTCAGCGCGGAGGACATCAGCCTCGCAAGCCAGCTCTACGCTGACGGAGCCTCACTAGCCCAGCTGGGGCAACAGTTCGGAGTCGACCGAGGCACAGTTCGGCGTGCTCTCCTGAAGGCTGGATTGAAGATCGGCCAGCGATGAAACCATTAGTTGGCTTCTCCAACTCCGATTCTCGGACTTAGTCCTTGAGATTTGCTAGCACCTTCAACTTCGCCCCGATGTTGGAGTTTGAAATACCTAGGTCGATCTCGGCTAGGTACTGACGAGCGTCGATGATTCCTTTGTCGGGCGTATAGCCAAACCGCCACTGACGCCGCATGTACACCTCGTTGAATTCATCGGTGGTCTCATCGAAACTTATCAGCTTCTTCTCATCCGACTTTGGGTCGCCCGACAATTCGTCACGATACTTACGTGCGTAGTCCGCCAAAACGCGTTGCTTATTGGCGCGTATCTGTTCGACGTCGTTCCAGAAGGAACCGTTATTGTATTTGATTAGCTCATCTATCAACGTACACTTGTCGTAGAAGTTTGTAATCGAATCCCATTCATCCCGGTCAAAGTTGCGGATGAACATATACCTATAGGTGCTCCAATTTTCACTTGGCAAGAGACGGAGATCAGTTGGAAGAGACGGCGGATCCTTGACGAGGCTTGACTTGATCAACCCAAGCTTTCTCTCAGCGCTCTGTATCTCTAGTAGCAGAATGTTGGCAATCTCTCTCTTTCTATCGCGTCGTTGGATGTAGTAAATCAGAAATGCAACTGTTCCAACTAGTAGAGTCACTAAACCGACGAAGAAACTGGAGTCCAGGAAGGGTTCGAGATAGTTCTGCCATAAATTCAACATAGCTGCGAACCATTTTGAAGCCTTATTGACAATTTGCAAGCATGAGCGGAATCGAGCTGGAAAGGGTCACGGTGAAGCCAAAGAGCGCATCCGAAGATGCGCTCTAATGCTAGATTGGAATGAGAATAGTTCTTATGCTTGGTGGAGCTACAGGGACTCGAACCCTGGACCTCTTCACTGCCAGCGAAGCGCTCTAGCCAACTGAGCTACAGCCCCATTAACAGAGGTAATTGTACTAGCAAAAGCCATACCCGTAAAGCGCTCTGATTGATGTAACCTCAAGATTGGCTATAATATCTGTTAATGCAGCGTTACAATCCAAAAACTATTGAGCCCAAATGGCAGAAGATTTGGGAAGAGACCGAACTCTATAAAACTCCGGCCGATCCTGGCCAGAGCAAGTATTACTGTTTGGTTATGTTTCCGTATCCTTCCGGCAATTTACACGTTGGCCACTGGTATAACTTTGGTCCGGCAGATGCTGTCGCGCGATTTCACAGAATGTTGGGCAAAGATGTTCTACACCCAATCGGCTTTGATTCCTTTGGTTTGCCTGCAGAAAACGCTGCCATAAAACGCGATATCCCTCCTGCCAAATGGACAACTCAAAACATCGCCACGATGACCGAGCAAATGAAAGCTATCGGCACCATGTACGACTTGGATAAAGTTATTGCTACCTCTGATCCAGATTATTACCGGTGGACGCAGTGGCTATTCTTAAAACTTTACGAAAGTGGCTTAGCCTACAAAAAAATGGGCGTTGTTAATTGGTGCACTGTTGACCAAACGGTATTAGCTAACGAGCAAGTTGTTGGCGATAACAACGAGTGTGAACGTTGCGGCGGTTTGGTTATCCAGAAAGAACTCGAGCAGTGGTACTTCAAAATTACAGATTATGCAGAACGATTGCTAGAAGATGCCAAAGAACTCGACTGGCCAGAGCGCGTAATGACAATGCAAGAAAACTGGATCGGTCGATCGCTTGGTGCCGAGGTTGAGTTCGAGGTTGTAGATCACAAAGATAAGTTAAAAGTATTTACTACGCGACCCGACACGATTTTTGGCGCAACATTTATGGTTTTGGCTCCAGAGCATCCACTTGTAAGCCAAATTACTACAGACAAACAGAAGCAATCTGTTGAAGAATATGTTGCTAAGGTTGCCAAAAAGACAGAGCTAGACCGCAAGCAAGACGAAAAGACCAAAACCGGTGTCTTTACTGGCGCGTACGCTGTAAATCCAGCGACTAAACAGCAAATTCCAATTTGGATTGGCGATTTTGTACTCATGAGCTACGGACACGGCGCGATTATGGCAGTGCCTGGGCACGACACCCGTGACAATGAGTTTGCCAAGAAGTTCGACCTACCAATCACCTTTGTGGTTGAGCCAACTTTTGGTGAGCCAGTGGGAGATGAAACTTTCAAACAGTCCGTATACATCGCCTTGCGTGACAAAAAAGCTGGCAAAGTTTTGGTTTTAAACTGGGGTCCACGACAAGCACGTCATGGTGGCAACATGCTAATCGGTGGTGGGCTAGAAGGTGGTGAAGATCCAATCGAAGCAGCCAAACGAGAAATCGCCGAAGAAACCGGTTACACAAACGTAGAATTCGTCGGTAAGTCGCCATTCGAAGGCCGTAGCTACTTTTATTCCAACGTTAAAGAAAAGAACATGCTCAAATCTGGCCCAGGCATGTTGTTTGATCTTGTCGATCACACTCAGATAGAAACAAACATGGACGAAGGTGAAAAAGATAAGTTCGTGGTTGAGTGGCATTCGTACGATGTCATTGCCAATATGCTCCACGATGGCATTCACAAAGCCATGTACGAATACTTGATTCTTGACCAAGTCTATTCTGGCGAGGGCAAGATGATTAATTCTGGCAAGTACGATGGCATGAGCTCAAGCGAAGCCCGAGAAAAAATCGTTGCCGATTTAGCTAAATCTAAAGTTGCTAAAGAGCACAAAACATACAAGTTGCGTGACTGGCTAATTAGTCGTCAGCGTTACTGGGGCGCACCAATTCCGATTATTTATTGTACTGATTGTGGTACTGTGCCGGTTCCGTATGATCAGCTTCCAGTAAAGCTGCCAGAAGATGTGGCATTTACACCTACCGGACAGTCGCCACTTCAAACCGATGAAAACTTTGTAAATACGACTTGCCCAAAGTGTAAAAAGCCTGCAAAGCGCGAAACTGACACTATGGATACTTTTGTGGATTCCAGTTGGTATTTCTTGCGCTATCCAAACACCAAATACAGCGATGGACCGTTCGACCCAGGAGCCGTTAAAAAGTGGATGCCTGTAGATCATTACATCGGCGGGATCGAGCACGCTATTTTACATCTGTTGTATGCCCGATTTATAACCAAAGCTTTGCACGACCACGCAGATTTGCCGTTTACAGAACCGTTTAAGAAGCTTAACAACCAAGGAATTATCTTAGGGCCAGACGGCCAGAAGATGAGCAAGTCCAAAGGCAATGTAGTTGATCCGGATGCCCAAGTTGCCAGCTATGGTGCAGATCCTTTACGACTTTACCTAATGTTTATGGGTCCGTACGACCAAGGAGGACCTTACGATCTTGGGGGGATTGCTGGAACTAGACGCTTTTTGGAACGAATTTGGGATATTGTTGAAAGTTATTTAAGCGATGACAGAAATGAGCCACAGCCAGACAAAGACGAAATTGCTACAAAACTGGCAATAATCACCCAGAAAACCGTCAAAAAAGTGACAGGCGATTTACAGAAATTGGCTTTCAACACTGCGATTGCCGCGATGATGAGCCTAGTTAATGACATGAATAGTCTGCGCAAAGATGTATCTTTTGCCGCCAATCGAGAAGAATGGAAGCAGTCGATCGAAACGTTGGTTAGATTACTGGCACCACTTGCACCGCACATCAGCGAAGAATTATGGGCCGAACTGGGCAATTCTGGCTCAGTTCACCTCGAAGCCTGGCCATCATGGGACGAAGCTCTGATAAAAGATGACTTAGTCACGATAATCGTGCAGGTTAACGGCAAGGTCCGTGGAACATTACTGATGGATCCGGAAGCCACAGAAGCAGAAGTGGTCGACGCCGCCAAAAAGGATGACAATCTAAAATCTCACCTCGTGAAAGGTGAGATTAAGAAAACAATTTTCGTTAAAGGTAGATTAGTTAACTTCGTAGTTTAAACTTCAGCAGATTCGACCAAATTCCCAGGGTCGATATCAAAACCTGCGTATTTATTCTTGCCGTCGATGACTGCAAAAATGAACGTACCCTTGCCAGCTAGTTCTGGGTAGGCGGCTTCAAACTGTCTTTTATCGTCAGCCATTCGTTGAGCTTCACTTACACCATCGCTTGTCACAACTGCAGCATATTTTTCTAGGATTTCTGTAGGGGTTAACGCAAGGTTGTCTTCGTTCATAGGTACTTCAAAAACCTGAGTCGTCGCATCAATAGTCGCAACTGTTGGACTATCTGCAGCTGATTCGCCGATTTCGCGTATTCCGATTGCCAAAAGTACGGCTGTACCACCTATGGCAGCACCGAACTTTATCTTGTCTCGTAGAGTCATCGGTTCTTTGGCTTTAGCCCACTCTTCTCGCTCGCGTGCGCTTAAACGATCCAATACTGATGATGTGTCTGGGGATTTTGTTAGATTTGTCATGATCCAATACTAGCATAAGCGTTACAATTTGTCAAGTCTGTATTGTAATATGCTTGAGTTAAAGCCAGATAAACTGTATACTGTCGATAAATATTAGAGGTAAGGAGGTTTGTCGGATGGGTCAACCGAAAAAACAAACCAGTTCTAAGAAGCGTGGAATGCGTCGATCGCATCATGTAATTAAATTAGCGAGAACTGTTAACGGCAGCTCACCTGTTCGTGTTTACACCACAAAAAAGGAAAGCTCAAAAGCGAGTAAGTAAACAACGTTAAATTAGCACCTGGAGGTGCTAATAAGAGAAGGCAAATTAACATGGCATCAAATCGACACTTGGGACGAATTGTAGCTCTGCAAACACTGTATGAGTATGATTTTCGTTTTGAGTGTAATGACGAGACGCTAGATATAAAGCAGATTCTGGAACGAAATATCGCCAGATATTCCGAGACTATCGAAGATAAAGACTTCATTCGGACGCTTGTAGAAAATGTCATGGGCAACCAGAAGACTTTGGATGACACAATTCGTCCAATTGCTCCAGAGTGGCCGATAGAACAGATTGCCCGCATAGATAGAAATATCTTGCGAATGGCATTGTCAGAACTGGTTTACAGCAAGTCAACACCGCCAAAAGTGGTTATAAACGAGGCTGTAGAACTGGCAAAATCATTCGGTGGAGACAATTCGTCTAAGTTCATTAACGGAGTCCTCGGTACCGCCTACCGCAATATTGAAGAGGCTGACAAAAAGCCAACCAAACCAGCACCAAAAAATACGCCTGCTAAGGCAACAATAAAGAAGCCGGCCAAAAGCACAAGCAAAAAGCCTGCAACGAAATCAGATAAATAACCGTATAAAGAAGAACACATGGTAAAACGTCCAAAGCCGATCAAAGGCATAAAAAGCTATATCAAAGGTAGACGACCAGCAATCCAGCAGGTTGTTCGAGAGCCGACCAGCGGTGGTATTGTTTGGCGTCGCAACGACAAAGGCGAAGTCGAGATTTTATTAATTCAGGACGCAAAAGACAGATGGACGATTCCTAAGGGGCACATAGAAGAAGGTGAGTCAGCTAGACAAACCGCCGAGAGGGAAGTTGGCGAAGAAACTGGTCTTAAAGAGATGCAAGTTATGAGTTGGTTGGGTAAAATTCACTTCCGTTACCGAAGACAATCTAGCTTAGTGCTTATGACCACCCAAATTTATCTTATAAAAGCTTTAGGAAACACCAACGGCCTCAAGAAAGAGGAATGGATGAACGGCATCAAGTGGTTCAAAGCTACAGATGCACTCGAGAAGATCGAATATGATGACATCGGTAATATTATTCTTTTAGGTCTTAAAAAGATCCGAACAGAAAACCTCTAGAACAGCAACCTAGCACCACAAGCTACGACACGACAAACGCATGCAGCGAAGCGCGTCTTAATCTTGTGGTGCTAGGATGCTTTACAAACTAGCAGTTTTGTACTATAATACCTTTTAGTAGTGCGGATTGGACCGCACACTGAACCTAGGGAGCAAAATTGCCCGACGAGTGGGAGGTACCCGAGTTCCTGGACACGTCCAGGTTCCCCCGGAGTCGTATCATCACTGGCGTGAAGAGCCCGTACGACGGGAGCGTCAGTGATGTCGACCTCGGCGATGTGATCTCGAACTTCAAGTCCGGGGTCCAGATGATGCAAGCCTCAGGGCTGATCAAGCCCACGGAGAGCATCGGCTTCGTCATGACCAACCCGTATCCGTTCACCAACTCGCCGCCGATGATCTGGGACAGCCCCTACAGGCTGATCTGGTTCGCCGGCGGTTGGGGTGACCCCGAGGAGGTGGAGGGGCTGGTCGCAAATGCTGCATGCAAGGCGCGGCCGCTTGGCCGCAACAGCGTCGAAGCAACCAGCACGCTCGACATCGCAAGGCTTCGCCGTGAGCTGTTCGACCCGGAGGCCGACTGCGTGGAAAACGCCGTCGGGCAGAAGCGGCCCCGATGGGGGGACTTCGCCCATCCGGGTGCAGTTCAGCTCCAGATGGGCCCCCTCAGCGCGATCTTCGCCGTTTCGGGGGCGAAGGGCGATGAGGACCACCTCCTAGCTCTCATGCTCGGTGCGGGTTGCTTCATCCCGATCCTTCGTGTGCCACTCCCCAGCTCCCTCTAGCCCCCTCCGGCATCTTCACCTACAGAAGGTGCCCCAAAGGAGGGGGCACTTTCATGTCTTGACACTTGTAAAATTGCCAAAAATCTGTATGATTGAGGCGTTAATTAACCAAGCCCCAGATTGTTGGTGGCGAGCGAATCGCCGTCGGTAACCTGAGACTTAATAGATTAGAATCTATTAGAAAA
>JBGTET010000038.1:0-5611 GCA_041747695.1 Saccharimonadales bacterium (SeqCode) | reverse complement strand
AAAACTAAAACAATATTCGCTGTCGTCCGGTACCATGGCTTATACTCAAAACCGTCTGGGTGATGTCTTTTAACCATCCCGATTGCGTAGTGTAGCCACATTTGGGCAAAAGCCCATAGGCCAAGCAATGGAAAAATCGCTAATAAATTGATTTCGTCGGCTTCCCACTCTAAGTCGCTACCCCACTGTATAAGCGGCAAAAGATAGACTAGAACTGTCGATCCCCAGATTAGATTCGATATGCCCCGTTTGGTCATACTATTCCTCTATTGCTTAGTTAGATTTTAGCATAAATTTTCGACCGTATTTTAGATCTCATCTGTTAGAATAAACAGATGCAAAAACAGATTCCATTCACTCTGGAGCAAATCCAAGCTTTAGCTAAAGACAATCCGACTCCTTTTTATGTTTACGACGAGGCAGGGATGCGCAAAACATCGCAAGAGTTAAATAATGCATTCGCTGACTTCAAAGATTATCGCAATTTCTTTGCCGTAAAGGCTCTGCCGAATCCAGAGATAATGAAAGTCGTTGCTTCAGAGGGTATGGGTTTTGATGCCAGTTCTCTTGCAGAACTCGAGTTATCTGCTCGAGTTGGGGCCACACCTGGCGACATTATGTTTACCGCCAACGATACAGCTGCCGAAGAATATCGCAGAGCAATAGAACTCGGTGCAACCATAAATCTAGACGATATCTCGGAAATTGATTTTTTTGACAGCAATAAAATTGAACTGCCAGAAGTCATTTCATTTCGCTATAACCCAGGTTCGGAACGTCATGACAGTGGAAACGTTATTATCGGCAAGCCAGAAGAAGCCAAGTTTGGCTTAACTCATGAGCAAATCCTAAAGGCCTACGAAATTTGCCAGAAGCGTGGTGCCAAAAGGTTCGGCCTACATACGATGATGGTTTCAAACGAGCTTGCTCATACTTCCTTGCTAGAAACTGCCAAGATGATTTTTGACCTTGCGGTACAGATAAATCAAAAGCTAGGTATCGAATTTGAATTCATTAATATTGGTGGCGGTTTTGGCATTCCCTACAAGCCTGATGAACAGCCACTAGATGTGAACTTGGTTGCTGATGGCATAAAGGAACTCCATCAGAAGACTATTATAGAAAACGGACTAGCACCGATTCGGCTCGTGAGTGAGCATGGACGTTATGCCACGGGACCGCACGGCTACCTTATTACAACGGTTGGGCATATAAAGTACACACACAAAAAGTATGTCGGTGTGGATGCCAATATGGCTAACCTAATGCGACCGGGTATGTACGGCTCGTATCATCACATTTCAATTTTGGGCAAAGAAGATATTCCGGCCGATCAAGTCTATGACATTGTTGGTTCGTTGTGCGAAAACAATGACAAGTTTGCTATAAACCGCGACCTGCCAGAAATAAACTTGGGCGATATTTTAGTAATTCACGATGCTGGTGCTCATGCTCATTCAATGGGCTTTAACTACAATGGCAAACTTCGTTCTGCGGAATTTCTGCTGCAACCAGATAACAGCTTTAGACTGATTCGCAGAGCCGAAGCTCTAGACGATTATTTTGCAACCCTGATCTAGTGTTTTTTTGCTAAGAGATGCCGCACACGGTCGATCACAGGCATGTCGCCAGGGTCTCCCAAAAAACCCGACAAAGCTAAAAAAGCCTTTAGACTATTTGGTCCACGACCACCGTGTTGGTAGCGCCTAAAGTCATCAAAATCTGTTTTTAGGATTAAACCTGGGTAGATAGCCCTGACATCTATTAATTCTTCTACATCTCTACGACGAACCGTTACTAGCTTTGGCGTTTTTAGTTCAACAGTCGCAGGGCTAAACATGTAGCCCGTTTGGTGGCCTACGATCATGACATCAGCACTATCTTCAAAATCACTAGGAAGACGCAATGCAGGAATGATAGGTTTGTCTGTTCCTCTGGTCATATGAGTATGGAGCTGTCTTTTAAGTTCGGTGTCTAAATTTGCAAGAGGAGAGCCTGCGGTTTGTGCTAGTAATAAAATCCTTTCGGAATTGGTTCGACCTATAAAACCTTTATAAATTGCCTCATGGAGCGCTTTTTCAAAACCCTCGAGATCAAACTCGGGGCCAACAGGGTCGTCTTCTGGCGGTAATAACCTATCCAAAACCGTTACTCCCAAACATAGTTTACATCCAAGCAAACTGTGGATGCAAACTTTAGCGTGCAGTGGCGGAAAACATAATAAAAGATCAGTAGTTCTTAAGCGGTAAATCGTAATAAATAACAGAGATCAATCAAACAAAGATACAGTTTTGCTTCCTTTATCTATAGGTTTGAGTGCGCTTAAGGCATCTCGGCGTCGTTCCAACTGCGAAGCAGCGTCTTCGTCGCCCTCCTTTCGTAAGACATCAATAGCATAGTCAAGTTTTTCAAGTAGCTCACCATTTATTTGTCTGGCTACCGGCCTGTGTTCTATGCCTTCTCCAACTAACCCAGATTCGATTAACATGACCATCGCATTTAGTTCTTCAAAGAATCTCCTAGAGCGAGTTGCTAAAGTTGCTCTTGTCGAGTTTTCCTTGATTTGTGCATTTGCAGCTTGTCTATCCTCTTCAGACAATCCCTCTTCTCCTTCTTCTCCAAGAAAAATATTACGGTCGCCTTTCAATGCTGCACCTTTATGTTTTTGGGCCCTTAGGCGGAGCTCTGTGAGCGGTGGGTGGTCTATGCTGACCCATCTAGCAAGCTCCATTATGACCTCTTGATCTACGCCTGCATCATGCATCTCCGCTAATACTTCTGCCTGTGCGTACTTAATAAGTCCTAAGTCAACCTGCACTCTGACTTCATCTGGAAGGTCTTTAACTCTTTCGCGAGTTTGTACCTCTTGTCGTATTTTTTCGGCTGAAAGTTTCGGTTTGGTAGCGGCAAACCTGTGCGCTAGGGCAATTACATCTTTTTCTTCATAAAGCTTAAATAAGCGGTTGAGTTCGAAGGCACCAGAGTATGGAAGTAGATCATCTATTGCCAGTTGCTTGATTTCATCAGGCAGAGATTCGAACTGCAATGCTCTATTTACTTGATCTACATCGGTGCAAAATATCTTAGCAACTTCTTCGACAGAGACAGGATTACCGTCTCTCCAAGAAAGTGTGATCATACTTTTAATTTCTCTGGACCTTTCCCACATGTGAGGATTCTGTCCTGAGTTTTCGGAGGCTTGAATACGTATTGCTTGCCAGAATTGTGGGTCATCATAGAGTCTTACTTCAAATGGTATGCCATGGTCAGGATGTCCATTCGTCTCTAGATTAACGATTGCTGCGCCAAGCTGTCTATTGTGGCCGGCGATCGTAATCAAAAATCCGCCCATTTTCTCGTGCCAGTACCTTTCTTCCAGTTCTAACTCTGTTTCGAAGTGTTCGTTTAAGTCAGCAAGATATGCCTCTGCGCTTCTTTCGGAATGTACGCCAACATGACCTCTATGAAGCTGTCCAGCATAGTCGTCTTTCATACTTCTGCCTATTCCGGCGAAGTGATATCTGTCGTAAACCTGCCTTATTTGAGGAGCAATTAAAGAAGAAGATGGTGCAATCGAGGCAACAACTTCATTTTTGCTAACTCTGACTCTTCTCTCTATAACGCGACGCCCTTTTATGACGTCAAATGGGGTGAATGCGAGTGATAATACTTGATCTCTAGTCAACCGTGTTTCATCGGCAATCAACAGACCTTGCTCTCCAACCTCTGGCTGCGCTTCGCCATCAGTCGGTACGCCCTCATCATCAAAATCTATACCCGGTGCGAATAGTTCGGTCATTTTAGTTTTATCCCTTTGCAACTAGTCTAATCTTACCATTAGCGTATTTAAAGCGAAATTGGGAGTCTTTTACACAACATGTGTGGAATTAGCCGACACTCATTGGGCGCTAGGCTAGTAGTCTATTCCTTTATTAGCTAAGAATTTTTCGTCAAAATGATGTTTGAGCTTGGCCATGTTCGTTGCAATATCAGTTTTTGGCAAAAGTTTTTCAGGAAAATCTCGTCCAGTTAGGCATAGCGAAGTTTTCTTGTGCTTGTTGTCAATTAGCTTTTCTAAATCCGACTGCTTAAGCAGTCCATCATGAACAGCATTGTTTATCTCATCGCAAATCACTAGATCATATTTTCCATTGGTAGATAATTCCGAAGCAATTTTATAAGTATTACGAGCAGCATCAAGATGCTGCTTTTTGCTAACATTCTTAGCGCTTAAATCGCCAGCATCAAAAAAGCCTTCGCCACCCTTAAAGAAATACAGTTTATCTTTGTAGACTGGCTGAATTTGCTTAATAAAATCGTGTTCGCCGACATCCCAGTGCTTAATAAACTGTAGATAAGCTACTTTCCAGCCAGTTCCGAGTGCACGTGCCATCAAACCAATTGAGGCACTGGTTTTGCCCTTGCCTTCTCCAGTGTAGACCACGACAACGCTAGCTTTTTCTTTATAATCTTCAAATGCCATGGATCAATTATATCAGTCTTAGGCAGCTTTGCTGGTCACGCTGTCATACAGGGAATGGTAAGAATCGAAGAAGATGCTCCAAAGAGTAAAAATGGCGCGTTTTTCGTCTGTTACGACATCTGGTCCGTTTTCGCGGAATCTTCTGAATGCTACGAGCATTCGAGTGTCACGCATAATATACTCACGTGTAACAGGGTGACTAGTTAGACTATTGGGGAATCGTCTCTCGCCAAACTGTTCATGCTGCAAGAGTAGCTTCATGTCTGGATGATCTTTTAAATCTTTTTCAAGATTGTCAGACACAGCTAATGTTGATGTCGCAATTTTCATAGCCTCAATGTGTATATTTGGCAACGGGGCGGCTAGATCACCTTTTAATCTCTCAAGGACATCTTGCACGTATTCAGCATCCATAGTTTCGTATGTCTTGAGTCGGCCTACTTCTTGTACTTCTACTGACATTTGACCTCCTGAGATCAATCATAAATAACCAACAAGAATATTAAAACTTATCAAGTAAAAATCTGCTGTGATTTAGCTCACCTCGAGGTAGTAATTATTTTCACTAACTCAGCTGACCAAGTTACCGATTTGCTGCAAAAAGAAGCCAGATATTAGCAAAGTAACACCTACAAATACATAAACATGCTCTTTACGAATTGAGCTCGAGACTGCTTTATCCATGCGGTGCTCTTTGTTGAAAGTGTCGTGAACTGCCAAAACCGCCAAAGCGATTAAAATTCCGCCAAGAATTTCCATGACATCACCAATAAATATTAACCAGTTCATATTGTTTGATATTTTAGCATAAACAATTCGGTTGGTTGCTCTAGTTCCCCCTGAATCTAGATTCTAAGTTGATAATCCAGTCGTACAAACCGCCCTCAACCACCCAAGCAGTGATGTCCTTATCTATGCCACTAATTATCCCAAGGCCGATGATGACAAAAATAATCCCGAGAATTTTCTTAAACCAACCATGTGGATCGGTTGCCCAGCCAAGCTTATTGATTAATCTCTGACCCAGCAAGGCAACGCCCAGCATGACTATCCCTAGTCCCAGCGCGTACAGCAATAAGTAAATTGTGCCGGCAAAAACTTCCCCACCGATGACAATTCCCACGATTA
>JBGTET010000037.1:0-8177 GCA_041747695.1 Saccharimonadales bacterium (SeqCode) | reverse complement strand
GCCTTGAGCGGTGGTATCCTTACCGCCCGTTTTGTAATCGGGCGCTTGGTAAAGCCCTCTTAACAGTAAAGATAGGATTTAGCTGTTCTGCTACCATAGGATAACTATTTTACAATTAAATTGCGTACTATACAAAATGCATACCTGATATGCTAGAATTTTCGTATGGCAAATCCTATACTACTGGCAGATTTGGAAGGCAGGGCAAGGCGTGACTTTACTTTAGAGTTAAATCTGCCGGATCATGTTGATACCGAAAATATTTATGTGCATGCACGTAGACTAAGCTTTGCTGCCGCTACATTAGGTCCTCGCGTATTACACATTCGGGGCGAAGGGGGCCCAGTATCAGAAAGGAGCTTCGGGGCTTCAATGGAGGGCGGGCACTGGAGGATAGCCGATACTGGTCGTGGCGAGCCGCTCGTGCGTACTGTGGGCGCACACGAATCCGAGGAAGCTGGTGGCGGAGACTGGATTGTAATCAACCGAAATGAAGTATTCGATCGGATTTTAGCGGCCTATAGCAAAACTCGTTGGGAATACAGGTTAGCTGGGCTGGATTACGATGAGTATCCGCAAAGCCTAATGTGGGCAAGAATGATAAACCTGGCTGTAGGTGAGGGTCTCCGTGAGCTTACCCGACAACAAGTTATGAGGAATCCATTAATCTTTGGCAAATATATAGGCGCCCAAGTTCTAAGTCGCAGAAATTATCTTGAAGCGGTTCAGCCAGACTCAAAGCTTAAAGTAATCGCAATTGATTTTGATGATAAAAAGGCAGCTGAGTAGCAACTATCTGTCCAGTTCGCTCACGATTTCCGAGTAGCGTTGCCGAAGTGGTACATATAATTCTGCAAGTTTTGCTTTGGACAGCATCGTGGTTTTTACGCTTGGATCACTGCGTTCAAGCTCACGTATTTTGGCGCGCGCCGCATGGCCATGGCTCCTGTTGGCTTCTGGGTCAATCTCTTCAATGTGTAATGGGTTACAGCAGCGAGTGTAATTGCATAAGTGGTTTCGATCGAGATCTGCTGTCAACTGCCGTCCAGATGCGGTCCAGATTAAGTTGTGAGCTAACACACTCCCCCTGCGGTATCCCTTTTTAACTTCTCCTGTAACTTGATCGACTTCGTTTGGGGCTTGTCGAGCGTACATAACTCCGTAGCCATTTTTGATGTTTACTAAGCCCGCTGTATTTTTTTCATACATATATGCCTCCCAACATCCAGTAAGCGGGTGGAAAGCAACTTGCGAAATCGGAGTTGCTGTAAGGCCTTCTCCGTAAGGGACAAACGGATACTGCGAGCGCTGAAACTCAATAAAGTATCGCAAAGATTCTTCGACAGAGGGGAGTTCGTCGCCCCATATAGTTTCGATTCTACCGTCTTCCCTAAACCTATACCAAAATGGGTTGAGCTCTACACGAACAAGATCACGCCTCGAGCCTCCATAGTCGAGATTGTGATGCCGCGAATTGTAACAATCTTCATTGCCACAAAGTGAGATATGCGTGACTTCATCAGGGGTGTTATTAGAAGCCGCACGCATTTCAAAGTCTGCAATTTCTATTACCGTGATGTCCGGAGTTTGTTTTCCACGCAGTCCGCCAGTAACACAGCCTACCTCGTCTACAGAAGATCTTCCAAGAATTCGCGCGATTCTCTGGTACCTTAACCTGTGTATCTCTGCAGTTTCTTGTCGTTCTAGCTCCGCAATGAGCCAATCTGCATGAGCAATGTCTTGTGTAACATCTCTTTCTGCAACAGAAGGGGGCAGCAACCAGAGGCCGGTTGTTTGTGCTACAAGAAAGTCACTCGGAGATTGTATTATTCTCTCAATCGATAGCCGAGCACCACCAGACTCGGGGCTACTGGCATTATGAAAGCTGCTTCTTGTATGGGCTGGATTAAGGCCTGGTAACATTAGCATTAAGGGTATCAGCTGTTTCTGTTTTAAGCACAAGCACGATTGAGAGCGTTTTAAGAATTGAAATCCACTACTGTAGTGGCGCAAGATCGTTAATTATCTCGTCTGTCACTTCAGTACTCTTCTTGCTACCATCTACTTCGATTACTTTACCTTGTTTAATAAGGTCATCTAGCATGGGCTTAGTATGAATGTTGAATTGTTCGACACGGTTTTCAAAAGACTCTTCACTATCATCTGTGCGGCTACGGCCTAAGACGCGCTTTTTTGCTACTGATTTAGGCACTGTTATGTAAACAATTGCTGTGACCTTGCGGTCAGCTTTACGTAAAAACAAATTTAGGTTTGAAGACTGAGATTTGGTTCTAGGATAGCCATCAAGCACAAGCCCCTGTTCAATCCGGCTTTTGATCTCATTGTGCACTAAGTCGCTCATTGCATCTGAATAAACCAAAAAACCGTTCGTGAAGTTTTGGATATCTTCTTGGCTCATCTCGCCTTTTTCAATACGGCCTCTGACAATATCACCTGTTGTGATCTTTTCTAAATCAAAATATTCCGCAATCTTTGAGGCCTGCGTTGTTTTACCGGAACCTGTTGGGCCGAGGAAAACGAATAATTTGCTCATAAATGATAACTTTCAACTTGGTAGTGCCCCTCCCGCCGAAGCGGGAGGGGCGTTGTCGACCTAGTACGGCCACGCTCGCGACGCGCCCTTGGGCGTGCCCTGCGGGACCGATGAGAGCTGATCCAGCGGGAAGTAAATGAAGGTTAGGTTGGCGTCCGCCACCGCATTCATCTGGTCCTCCCACCACTCGGTGCACTCGTTCCAGGTCTGTCCCTCGAAGCTGTGCGAGGTGAGCAACGTGGAGATGGCAAACGTGCAGCTCACCATCGCATCGGTGTTCGTCTCGGGGTGCCGGCCCTTCGAGCCGTTGATGAACAACACACCAAACACAAACGCCTTCAGCGCGAGCCTGTTGCGGCCCAAACGCTTCCGGACCTCCTTGGGAATCTCGATCGACAACTTCATGGTTCGTCCTCCGGTGTCGTCGCTTAGCCTGATTGGCCTCGCTACTGACAAAACACCGCAAAAGTCCGCATAGCCGTTCGATTAAAAACATAATAACATAAACACAATAGAAAGTCAATTATGCTGGTCGAACTGGTCGTACAGGCGGATAATCGCGTGAATATTGCTGGTATACTCGAGCAGCTACGTCGGGTCCACTCGCATGAGCAGCTACAGGGCCTCCAAAATGTCTTCTTGTGTGCTTTAGTATTTCTGTCGGTAAGATAGTATATGGCTGACGGGGATAAGAACTTAACATGTCAACAGCTTGATCTCGCAAAGTGACTTCACCGTCCTCGACTAGGGCTAACTTTGTAATTTTGAGGTAACTTATGCCTGCCGCTACCCAAAGCCGTCTGTAGGTGACGGGATCGCCTCCTAGGTGCTCTAAATTCGGTACAACCTCGCTTGAACAATCATAATCTTCGAGTTCCTCTGTTGTCTTACCATCCTCTCCAATTAGTCTAAGAGTAAAGGCGCCACGTATTGCAGCATCTGTGTGTATGCTTTTGGAAAATACATAATCCGGGTGCACAAGCTCAGCAGTTTCACGCCGTTTGCCAACTCTGGCAACTCGGCGTTGCATTACTCCGCTCATTACACTCCCTACGTTGTCAGGAAACTCTCTACCACCAATCATGTGCCAGCGTATAGCTTCGGTGATTGTTTTCATAGTGCTATAATAACAGAACTAGCACTATTGCAAACTACTAAAAATGTGTTATATTATATCAATATGACAACATTCGCACCCAAGGTAAGAACTAATTACGAAATGGACCTATCTCAAACTGCACAACATTTTGCAGACGTTGTTGTTTTGCCTCGTCTTGTAGAAGGCAAACGGAGACAAATTGCAGATGTCTTATCGCTTACGCTGATGGATCCCTCGTTCGACCCAAGTAGGCTGGCGCAAGCAAGTGTCGAGGAACTCGCAGTTTCCACAGGCATGTCGCAGAACACGCTATATAGGCGTTTTGGTAATGCCGAAGGTGTAAGACAAGCTCTATCTGCTCATGCTCTGCATATCGTTGTTCAACTATTTAAAGCTGTAAACTTTGAGATTCCATCAGTTAGCCATGCTGAAATGTTGCAACATGGAGTCGTTTACGGAGCATATGCATATCGTGAAAATCCGCTCTTTCGAGCGGCGATAGACACAACGATAGCTGTGCCAACTTCTTATCTTGTAGATGAACAGGGATTCTTAGATTTAATGGCAAGAACTGACGCTCTTTTTGGTGAAACTATTGGATACACGCCAGGAACAAGGTCTGACGAAAGAGCAAAAGCTCACCTTAGGCTTGTTGCAGCAATTGGTGCTCATGCAGAAACCGATGAAGCAGTTCCACGACTGACAGCAGAAATTCTCAACAGTCCAATCGCGCTGAGCTTACTGTACAGGTAAATAGCGGCTAGCCATGGGAGTTGCTGTTAGCCATTTGGGCAACGAGGGTTATCACCTAAACATTTTTGATGGATCTGTGGCGATTTTATCTGCCAGCAATCCAGCCCCCAATCAGAGCAAAGAAAGATCTGGGGTGGTGATTTATAACAAAGCTATCGTGGAAGCTCTGCGGAGTTACTTTTTTGGGCAGTGGGAGTTGGCGAAGCCTCTATAATCCACAAAACTATAACTTGATTAGTAGTTTAGATAAAACTCAGGAAGTGAGTATCTGCCTCCTTGTCTAGGATTTGGTGAGGGAATCGCTGTATTAGTCTCAGCGCTCAAGTGGCTCCCATCCTTTACAGAGAAAATTCTGAGACTAGTGTGAATTTCATTTGTACGGAATTTTTCCTCAACGTTCCTGTACTCAATGTTCATTCCTATGGCGAGTAGCAGATTTACAAAAACTGGGCTTGCATGAGTAAGATTGGTCATTTCATCTCGATGCATATGATCCCTAACCACACCGGATAATGAAGAGTTTGGCTTAAGAAATTTAGCGGACTCCATCATTATAGTAATACGTGGATCTGGTTTAAATCCGTCTTTGAGCTGTGCGCTAAAACTTGCTGTACTATTTCTTAGCATGAGTTTGAGCTTTCTGATAGTAAATTCTTCATGTCTCATGCAGTGTGAAAGCCACGTATCAATATTTGATTTCATAACAGCATTTCCGACTACCTCTTTAGTAAAAATGCTTTCAATGAAGTCGTTCATAGACAAGCTCTCAGGGCTAAATTTTTCGATAAAGTCCAAGCATTTTATGAAGGACTCGTGCTTAGTAGGATCCTCATAGGCTATGTTTGAAATAGGAACGAAGACTTTAACAGTGTGGTCAAGTTCAATGTTTTTTAGGTATTGATTCAAAGTTTCAATAAAGTAAATTCCAGCATCTCCCGACCGATCTGCGTCTTCAATAATGATGTATATATCTTTTTCGTGGGTTCTCTTGATAAGTAGATTGAGAATCTCCTGTACTTCATATATTCGTTTGGCGGGACTTGTTCTAACAAAATAAGCAAGCTTCTCAACAGCGTTACCACTACCAGGTAAGAGTATGTTAGTTAACCCCCCTACTGCTTTTACTGCAGTCTGCTTCGCCCCGCCGTCACCGTCCAATCTTTGCTTCGCACTGTTAAATGTCTTCTTGTCAATTTGAGCTGCAAAATCTAGTATGAACCCTTCCCACAGGTTTTTTCGCTCGGGATACTTCCATGCATCAATATGAACCCACTTTACATTTTTGGTGTACATTTTTTTGTAAGTTTCAAGCATAACGCTTTTACCGATCCCATATCTGCCCACTATTCCTATTATCGCGACATCAGGTGTTCCAGCAACTTTGTTATGAAGTTTCTCCGCAAAAACATCAAAACCAAAAATGTCATCAATACGATAATCTTCTGATAAAAGTTTGAGATCTTTGATGAAACTATTCATCTTTAAATACTACACCCTCATCAAGGCAAAGCATAAAGCATTAACTCAACATAAAAATATGAATCGAAACGTCCTTCTAATCCGATTTTTCCTTGAAATAATACGCAATAACGAAACCTACTAGTGTCCCCACGACAGCTTGATAACCCTGGAGTACATCGATTAAATCAAAGCGATAGTCGCTGCCATTAGTAATTGTAAAAGCTGCGAGGTTATATACCGGTACCCCGACAATTACTAAAATCAAGATTCCAAAATACAACCACGTGACTAGCTTAGCAATTTCCTGACGTGTTTCATTATCAAGTTGCTCTTTATTGCTTTGCGCAACAATGCGCCCAGCATTTATATTCTGTTCAGACGCCTCTTTTTTTAACACTTTTAGCTCTTGCTCAATTTTCGTTATAGATGATTTACTCCTTGAGCTTCGAGTGTTTTTTACCATTTATTTAACCAGGTATATCTTGCAAAGCTTCGCTTACCACCTGCTGGAGCTTGTTGTTGTTTGTTAATAATGTACGGATAATCTGAATAATTTCTTTAGCTGCAGCGCCATTACCATTATCGGCAAGTTTTTCAGCAAGCTCTGCCAGCTTATCCACTAGTTCAGTGTTTACTTGTGAAACTTCAGCAAATTGAGACGAACGTCTACCGCGTTTAGTCACGATCCTTACTTTGTTTGGCGGTTTAGCCTCAAATTTATTAAGCGATTTATATAATTCCTCAAATGTAGTTCGATCGTCCATGATAATATTTTCTTCCTGATTGCTGGAAACTGCAAGCATAAACGCGAACATGAATCTATATGGCTGGGCGGAAGGACTCGCACTTTACTGCAACCCAACTCTAGTAATATAGCTAACTTTATGCTATAATATTGATAATATGAGCATGGACATTGATTCCGATCCTTTTAAAGCATTGGCAGATTTACGAGCCGATGAGACTACTCAAACTGTACTGGCAGCTATTCGACGCAGCGAACCAGACTCTGATATATTTTCTGACGAAAAGTTAGATGCAGTCGCAGAGGCTGGTGAAGCAAGAATCTATTATTTTAATACAGCCATTGCTGTTCAGAACTTTTTGCGGAATACAGAACACTTGCGAGCTAGGCACACAGAATCAGTACAGCGTGCAAATTCGCTGATTGATGCGATCACTCCCACTCTAGTAGAGGAATTAGCAGACATTGATACTATTTCCCAGATTTTCAGTCTGGCACGGAGTAAAGACGAAATGAGACAGTTGGCGGCAGCCGCTACCGAGCACCCTTCAGATATTGATGACAAAATCAGACAAGAACTTGGTGTTCCCGAAGAGATGCCTATGATCCCATCTGGAACCTTAAAGACCTTTGATAGGACCTGGGCACACATAGACAGAGACGGTCTTTACCAAGTTGGTCTTTGGACTAAATATACCCCAAAACTTAAATTATATGCTGCGGATATGACAGATTCGGGCAGCTTTAATTCAAAGATACTAGGGATCGGTGATTATGGCGAAGAAATTACCGACAGATTAGTCTTAACGCATGCCATAATCTCGCAAGCTATCAGGCGTAACAAGCCAGTGTTTGAAGAATGGCAACGTCAAAACCCCGACGCGGCCAGAAACCTAGTTCGCTCCATCGATAGAGGTAAAATTCGAGTCGAAGATAGGATGGTAGTCAGCCAAATGACCATGCACGAAGGAAGCTTGAGCATCGCACAGGCACTTTCTGTTTTGACCAACGACGCCGTAGACGGCTACTCGGATGGAGATGAACTTATAAGAGACCTTGTAACAAATCGAGTAGTATCTCGGTTTGCAAAAAAGTTGCCTTATTCTGGAATAATTGGTCCACTCGCTATTAGCGGACTCACCTATGATCCCCTACTTGCTCAAACTCCGTCGGGATTAGGTTTGCACCCGGCAGCAGAAGTTGCCTTTGCAGAAGCCCGCAGAGCATTGAGAGACAAAGTTATTGTTAATGGCAAAACGATGGATCATTACGAGTCTGGTAAGGGCCACATGACATATAGTGGTTGCCCAGCAGCCTTCAGTATTGGTGAGGATGACAATGGTGTGCAGTTGATGGCCGAGCTGTTTCTTGATGTGTTTGAAAGAGTATAATTAATTGAACTGCAGAAGTTGCTTATTTTTTACTGGCTGAGCATACAGGTCAGGAACCTTTCGACACTTCAAAATGAGACAAATGAGACACGAAAAGCGTAATTTTAGTTGTGTCTTGTTTTAGCAATTATTCTACAATTGGAGAGATTTTTGCTTCAAAAATCTTAGATACTT
>JBGTET010000036.1:0-7250 GCA_041747695.1 Saccharimonadales bacterium (SeqCode) | reverse complement strand
GGAGTTAGGAGCCATAATTCTGCTCCATACCTTATATGTACCAGCTGCTGGGACATTTATTGTCTGGGTTACGCTACCTAAAGTGCTGGTAGTGGCCGAACATGCTGCATCTACCTTAGGAGCCTTAATCACGTTGGTAGCCAAAACAAAGAGTAACAATAGGGCAGTAGTAATAATTATTGCTTTGATCGCACGAATTGGATTTTGTTTGATTGCAGTCTGCATCGGTTTTGAATGCTTCTCTTCTTGTATCTCTACATTTATGACATTGATCAAATTCTAGCACTAGCATTATATCGTGTAAAGCACTAAAAGTTATAAAACATAGAACGCAGGTGGTTAATGGAACCACTAAGTACTGCATATAGTGATAAAAGCTTGATTGACAAACTACTTATGACTTACTAAAATCATTTACAACGTTTAAGAATCATAAATCGGGGTAAATCTTGGCAAGGAGTAAAATACAAAACTACATGAGTAACATTAAAAAACATACTGCTAAATTACGTTCTCATAAACATTTCAGAAAAGGTGCCATCTTTGTCGGCGTTTTTGCATTTTTTGGTGCAATCGTATTATTGCGCTCATTCGCAGCCTCGCCAACAGCACAGTTTGAGCCAGAAAGCGTAACACCGACAAGCGGGGCTACCGTTGTAACTGATGCGAATGCTTCAGGCGGACAAGCTGTTCAGTTCGGCACCGCAGCAACTTCTGGTAGTTTCCCAGTTCATCCAGGAGTTGTTTACTCAAAAGCAGAAATTGATGCTTGGTCTACCAGTAGTGCAGATTACACAAAACTTGCTGCAACAGGACCTGGAAGTTTAACTTCAACTTCAAGTAAATACATCCCTGTGAAATTCACTGATCAGATTAACGGGCCGCACACCAGCACGACTTCTGAGTTAAACCTTGGGCTAAAAGACCAGTCTGGTTACGCCAAGGTGCAAGCAGTCCTTTACGCAGCAGATAACAACAACGCACGCCGCGAAAAAGTAATATCATATCTAAAAGAATACTCTGGTGTAAATTCATTCGAGTGGGACTCTCAAGAGCAATATCGATTGGTTGCGGGATGGGGTTGCACAAACCTAGCGCAGGCTGCTGAAATTGTTGACTACCAGGATGCTGGGTTTAAGCGCTTCCTAAAAGATGTCTGTTACCCAGTAATGGACTGGCCAACGAATCCTAATTGGCACGCCAGCTTTGCCGATTCTAAGCTTGCTATTGCTGCTCATGTTGGCGATGAAGAGCTTTGGGATGACGCTAAGCTATACTTTTACGAGAGAATAGGGCAGTCAATTTACCACTCTGCATACGACGGCAATAAAGTTAAGCCACTTCATACATCCGACAAGAAAACCGACATAAAGGATAGTTCTGGTAAGGTGATCAACAGATCAGTTCCAGAGCGTATTCACACAGACGCTGGTACGCCGTGGGCTTGCACAGTTCCCACAAATCCAGCAAACACCTGTCCGACAATGCAACACTGGGGTGCATCTGCTAGTGATCTTAGCAAGACCGGGCAAGTCAACTACTTAGACAATACGCTACGCACCACGTACCCAATTGTCGACGGTATGAATGCGGAAAGGCTTCGAGACCTAGGCCACGTAAATATGGGCATCGGAGGCTTTATGCACGGACTAAGGACGCTTAAGGCACAGGGTGAATCTGACACGGCTAAATACAAGGAAGCTTATCAGCGACTGCTAGCTGCCTACTCATACCACTCACAGAGAGTGCTGGCATATGAACAAACTGGCTCAATACCCGCACCTGATGCTGTAGGTTGTTCAGCAGGTACAGCTTGTAATGGTGGAACATCTCGATACGCAGGTTACTACGGAGCCAAAAAACTCTTTGGCTCAGCTACTCCAGCTTCGGTCAACAGCATGATTGGTCTATCGGCAGTGAACACAAGCTACGCTTACACAGTTCAAAACCACCTAGTTGCAGAAGGTTTCGCAGACAAATAGGTAACTCGTGTTCGGTATTGACATAAGCCCAATGTTTATGGTATAATGTCGTATGCTGAAGTGAGCATTTGGTGAGTTTTACATCTGTAAGGTTTACCGCTCATTGCTGCACATTGACATATCAGACTAATCTCATACGACCCAATCACAACGGTTGCGGATAGAGAGCTTGTAAATACGAGCTTTGTGTCCGCGACCGCGGTGAGGCGAGAGCCAATAAACCCCTGAAGGGAAGTGATTGCCATGCTCGCATTCGCGAGACGACACAAGCTGCTCACGGCTCTCATCGTCATCATCGGTGTGATCGCCGTGTCCACATGGAACTCCAACCCAGCCGGCAGTGCCGAGACGCTCAACATGAGCGTCGAGGAGCAGATCCAGACCGCTGGACGTGACCACGGCGACTGCGCCAGCAAGAGCGGCCTCCACGGAGGCAAGAAGGGTGGCGACTGCAAGCCGCCCGAGTGTCCGACCCCCAGCTCCTTCGGGAGAGGCGGCAAGGACTGCCCCGAGCCGCCGGTGGACTGCACGGACGTACCCCTGCCCAAGGAGTGCCCAGAGCCGCCGATCGACTGCGACACGGAGCCGCGTCCCAACGAGTGCCCCCCGCAGACCTGCGAGGAGAACCCGAACCAGGACAAGTGCAACGAGCCGGAGCCGCCGGAGCCGCCGGTCGACTGCGCGAACGACCCCGACCCTGACCCGGTCGACTGCCCGGTCGACATCGGCACAGGGATCCAACACGAGAAGCCACCGGCAGCACCGCCGGCGACCCCGGTCGTCACGTTGACCCCCATCCCGTTCGCGGGCTGACGGGTCTTCAACGACCAGAAGGAGCACCATGGCGGGCAACATTGCGTTGATCATCGTGGCGGGACTCATCATCTACCTCCTCTACAAGTTCGTGCGAAGGCTCATCAAGGGCCTGTACGTGCAAGAAGAGGAGTTCGAGTAGCCCACCAGCAACGGCTGGGGGAGCGCAAGCTCCCTCAGCCAACGCTGGGCAGAGATTTAGTCTGATATGTCTAACAGACTTATCACTTAGATTAAATTTATCAATACGATAGAGGTTAAGCTTGCACAAGCCAGGCAGGCGAATACAATAAAGCCTAAATTTATAAGAAAGTAGACAAAAGTGCCAGAGGGCTTTCTAGATATAGATTCAGCGCCACAAGAGGCTGATTTTGACGCTTCAGATACTGAAGTTTATGTTGAATTGGACGATGAGGCATTAGAAGAGCTTGCAGATATTGCTGCCGCCCTTGGAGTAGAAGACGAAGACATTAAGGTTTTCGAAGAAGAGCAGTCAAACTCTGTCCTGACGGAAAGGGAAGTGCCTCTTGTAAAAGTAGTCAACCGGAAAACAAGAAGAAACAAAACAGCCCCATCATACAGAGAGGTGGATGAAGATGAAGATCTTGTTAGGCAGTACCTAAGTGAGATTGGTATGGTACCTTTATTAACCTCGACCGAGGAACGTGAGCTTGGCGAAAAAGTTAGAGCAGGGCTAGAAGCGGAGAAGGAACTTAAGGAAGCGGGTGAAAACACAGTAAAAGCTAAACGTTTAGAACTAGAACAAACAATCGCCAACGGAGCTAAAGCAAAAGAGCACTTTGTTAAAGCCAACTTAAGGCTCGTCGTTAGTATAGCCAAGAAGTTCAAGATGAGTACTGCCTCAATCCAGCTCCTCGACCTAATCCAAGAAGGTAACATTGGCATGGCGCATGCAGTTGATAAGTTTGATCACCGTAAAGGCTTTAAGTTCAGCACATACGCCACATGGTGGATAAGACAGGCTATAAACCGTTATATAGCCGATACCGCAAGAACAGTCCGGTTACCTGTGTACATGGTGGAAAACGTATCTCAGCTGCGTAAAGCTTACGCAAAACTACGCGAAAAGGGTGAGCAACCAACTCCTGATGAACTTATGGAGCACCTTGAATGGGATGAAAAAACATTTTTCGCAACCCTGATGGCCAATTTTAGAGGATACACGCTCTCTATGAGTGAGCCGATCAATGACAAGTCAGAGAATGCCACAGCGGGCGAGTCGACGCTTGAGGATCTCGTTGCCGACCCAACTGCGCAAAATGACATGGAAGCTGCCGCTATAAGCTCTGATAGAAACAGCTTTGTTGACGGCATAAAGCTAATTCTCTCAGACATAGAATTTGAAGTTCTAAATTTACACTGGGGACTGGAGGAGGAAATGCCTCTAACATACGAAGAAGTTGGAGAACGGCTAGATATGACAAAGAACCAAGCTCGACAGCACGAAATGAGAGCATGGGCTCGAATTCGTCACCCGTCAACAGGCTTAGTAACTGGGCACTTCCGAGACTTATTAAAGGGTTAAATTATTACCTTAGATTGGATTTTTTTCTAACAGGTTATGCTTGCATCCTGACCCCAAGTCGATACAATATTTAGATATTCAAATTGGGATACTAAAAAATGACATCGACACTCAGTCAATTTTGGGGCTTGCTGTAAATGACTGTTGTTGACGTGTTATCGACTGCGAAGTTTGACGAAGAATCAACTTTAGAGCGGGTTGCAGATGTTGAAGTATCACCAGAAACCATCGCAGAAGCCGGTACTTTAGCAACAACGGCAACAACTACATTTGGAGAAACTGATAACCCACCTAAGAGAACCCGGGAGCAAAGCCTGGATCTCTTCGCAAGAAGCCCAGCAGACGGCGGTAGTTCAGATAAAAGGAAGCAACTTGACCCGAGCGACGATGATTTGCACTTATATTTAACTGACATTGGCAAATATCGTCTACTGACGAAAGAAGAAGAGGTTGAGTTAGCTATAGATTACCAAGAAGGCCTGAAAGCGGCAGAGGAGCTTGAGGCACTGGGTGACAATGTCGATCCAGTACGAAGGAGAGAGCTAAGAAGAATAGTCCGACGTGGCGAGAATGCAAAGAAAGCTTTTATTAACTGCAACCAAAGACTGGTCGTTAACATCGCCAAAAAATATCAAGATCTTGGGCTGGAACTTTTAGATCTAATCCAAGAGGGCAACATAGGCTTGATTAGAGCCACAGAAAAGTTTGATCATCGTAAAGGTTTTAAATTTAGCACATACGCTACTTGGTGGATCAGGCAGGGTGTCAGAAGAGGTTTATCAAATAGAGGTAAGGATATACGTATCCCTGTAGGACAGGGTGAATTAATTAAGCAGTTGGACCAAGCAACACGCGAGCTTGAAAAGCAGAATATAAAAGTCACCCCTGAATTACTTGCCGAGAAACTAGAGTGGACATTAAAGAAAGTTCTAGAAACCACAGAGATAATTTTCGATTCTGTATCAATAAATGAAACGATGCGTGGAAATAGAGACATGGGTGGCACCAAAAAAGAGTACGGTGATAATCTGGCAGATCCTGATGCCGAAGAAATGCTTGAGGACGCAATGGACATGGAGGCCTTCGATGATGCAATCCAAGCTCTTAGAGACGCACTAACTACAAGAGAATTTGAGATACTTATTCTTAGGAGCGGGTTTGACGGTGGCAAAAGATGGACTTTGGATGAAATTGGTGAAAGATTTAACCGCTCACGTGAAAGAATTAGACAAATTGAAGCTAGAACTCTAGAAAAACTGAGACACCCTTCCAATAAAGAGATGCGTAAAGCTCTAAATCAACTTCTGGCACTCATTGGCGAGGCTGAATAGTCTACTTCCGTTTTTTATTTTCCTTAGCATGAGCCATCCGGTTCTGAACCCACAAAGCAATCAGCTGGGTGCAAACAACTATAGCAATAACTGCACTATCGAGCTCTAGCATGAATTCGCCAAGTTTTTCTTGCCTGGCCATTTCTTGCACATGCTCTGGCAGGATAGGCAAGACAAAAGCCGCGAAGACGATACCCGTAATTGCTAGGGGGATTACCTGCAATAACAGATTTCGGCGCTTCATCGTGCTCTTTAAAAAGTAGGCAGTCAACAGCATCGGCATGACCAGAATTATTAGCTCAGCATATTCGGCGATACCTTGCTTAAGGGTCATGCTCTGGATTATGTGCTCTAGGTCTTCTCCAAAGTACCTAGCCAAGAGTTCTCCAGCCATCAAGCTAAAGAAAATGTGCGAAGACGCAACCCTAAAGAAAAGTCCAAGAACTAGCGGAAAACCTAGTATTATTAGTAGCAATACAGTAGCTGTCATATACTGAATATTACCATAAGCAGTTGATAGGAGTCACAGATTATTCACGATCTGTTAGATTTATTCGAAAAATACGCCGAACAAGTTCCGTTAGAAGTCTTTGCGTTTTTTGGAGCGTTTATAGAGGAAGTAATCGCGCCGATTCCTTCGCCTTTCGTTATGACCCTTGCCGGATCTGTCGCTCAGAGCCAGGGTTATCCCTTCGCGTATCTGTTCGTGATTGCTGTAATTGCTGCGGCTGGAAAAACTTTAGGCGCGATTGTCTTGTACTGGCTCGCAGATAAGGTAGAGGATTTAGTCCTGTCACGAGCTGGCAAATTTGTCGGCATCACACATAAAGAAGTCGAGAAGTTTGGCCAAAGATTCAGTGGAGAGCGTAAAGACTTTTTAACTCTGTTACTAATTCGAGCCACGCCAGTCATCCCGAGCGCACCGATTTCCTTAATTTGTGGCTTTGTTAAAGTCGATAAAAAGCAATTCATCGTTGCAACGTTCTTTGGCACGATTATCCGTGACTTTGTATATCTGTATTTCGGTTACACAAGCCTAGAAGCGACCTCAACGGCGTTAGATGGCATTAGTGGCATCGAGAGTATCGTTACAATCGTCATGGCGCTTCTGAGTGCAGGTTTTGTGGGTTGGATTATCTACAAACGTAAATTAGCCAAGAAACCTAATGATGACGATGAAAGCTAAAGTGTTTAAAGCTTTCAGCTCGATGATGCTCAACTAAGTAGACTCCGGACAGAATTAATACACCGCCTATTATCATTTCGATCGACAACTTTTCGTGCAAGAAGAATACAGGCAAAACAATGGCAATAAGTATTTCTAGGTAAGCTATTGCGCTAGTTGCTGCAGATCCGATGTGTTCGTAACTGATAATATGCAAAAGTCGGGCAACGACTCCAAGAATCAGGCCAGAGTATAGAACGCCCATCATAATATCTTGATCAACGGCAACTCGATTTAAATCGACAAAAAGTAATGCCAAGATACAGCTGATCATTAGAATAACCGTTGACGAAATCCCGAGCATAGCTATAAGCGGCAAACCGGCATCATTAGCTTTTTTAGAGTAAATCACA
>JBGTET010000035.1:0-3392 GCA_041747695.1 Saccharimonadales bacterium (SeqCode) | reverse complement strand
GGATGTCTTTTTGTCGGGCAAGGTCTTAAGGGCGCATGCCGAAGACGGCGGGTTTGTTGAAGAGTTTAAGCTTGGTGAAAAGTATGATCTTGATAACATCACGTTTTCGACTGGAGGTGGCGCAACCAATGGCGCAGTCACCTTCGCACGTCAGGGGCTGGATTCACATTTTATGGGTAAAATTGGCCATGACCCAGCTGGGGATGCAATTTTGGCCGACTTAAAGAAAGATAATGTTAACACCGCAGAGGTAGCTTACTCTAAGAAATTCGCTTCTGGGTATTCGGTATTATTGGTTTCGCCTCGCGGTGAACGAGCGATTTTGACGTACCGTGGCGCTTCATCTCATTACAGACCTGCTGATTTTAACTTTGCACACATTTCTGGTGACTGGTTCTTTATCACTTCAGTCGCTGGCTGCACCGAGATCATAGAATCTGCGCTGAGATGTGCTAAAGAGAAAAAAATGAAAGTAGCCATGATTCCAGGCAAGGGTGAGCTCAACAAAGCTGCATGGATCAAAGCGCATGCCAAAAGTTTTGATATATTTTCTGCCAACAAAGAGGAAACGCAGAATATAGTTAAGGGAGAGACAACCAGTGAACTAGCAACTAATATGAGCAAACTAACAGGTGGAATAGCTGTCGTTACCGACGGTCCGAAAGGAGTGGCTGTCAGCGACGGAACCAAAGTCTGCACTGCCGGGATGTACGAAGATGTGCCCGTAGTTGATAGAACTGGCGCCGGCGATGCCTTTGCCTCAGGTTTTACCGCCGGGATAGCTCGTGGCAAAACACTCGAAGAAGCAATCGTGCTAGCCAGCGCCAACTCGACATCTGTTGTCAGCAAAGTCGGAGCCAAAGCCGGAATTTTGTCCAAGTCAGCCAAGCTTCATGACATGGACATAAAAACTGTTATGCTTAAACCTGAGACTCAAAAGGAAGATAAGTAGATGTCAAAGTTAATCACACAATTACTTCAGGCAAAGGAGCCATTGTTTTCGTTGGGGCTGAAGCAGCTCGAAAAAGTTAGTGGCAATAAAGGAGTTGATGTAAAACTTACAGCAGAAATTATTGAAAAGAAAAATGATCGCATCAAGAAACTAGGTCTTGACCCAGCAAACACAACTGGGCAGGAACTTTATCAAGCGTTATTGAATCAAGCTAAAGTTCATGACGAACATTTAGCCAAGCAAATCGGAGCTACAGATCCAGAAGATGTAAACGCAATCATTCCATTGGCAATCGCAGCGGTAAATGAAGTTGAAATGCCACGTACTGTCTGGGTTATGAAAGACGAAGTCGCCAAGAAGTTTTTGCGAGAAACGCCCCCAATAAGAATTATGCAGAGGCTAGGCTATAGCGACGTAAACGAAATGCTCGAAAAAGAAAATCTGTACGAAGTTTATGGCGCTTTGCGTTTTGCCGAGGACGATGAATGGCTAGAAGAGTTTAACAAAAAATACGAGACTTTAACTCCAAATGACTTTGATGACCGCGAGATTGCGCTGGTAGTGATGCCCAAAGAACGTTGGGGCGATGTGGCCGCACATTTTATAAAGAAAAAGAAACACATTAACACGCACCTTAAAGAGCTTGGTGTGGTTCTAATTCTGCCTCCGACAGAAGATAGAATGCCTGCTATTGCTACCAAAGTTATTTCGTTAACCTTCCATTATTACAATGAGGTTAGACTTTACGCAGCTTTCTTTAAGCTCCAGCAAGTTAAGGCAAACTTTGGCAAAATATTTGTCAACACTTTATTGGCTGATCCAAGCACAAAAGCCGTCATGGCTGGTCAGAATATCCATTGGCGAGTTATTCAGCGGTATTACGGAAAGCTAGGGGATGAGTATCATCCAGAAGTATTTGAACCGCACGTACAGCCAGAGGATCTCCACTGGCGTAAAGCCGAAGAACAGATGTACGAGATTGATCCAGAGCTCAAGTTTTGGGAAGAAATGGACTATGTCGCCGATATGTACGATGGTGGTCCGGTGACATTTAACTTTATGGACGTCTGTTTAAGCTATTCAAACGGGATTTCATACGAAGATCGCTATGTCTATCATTTCCGTGAGGCGCTCTGGAACGAAGTCTTCATGCGCTACATGGGCGAGAGTGTCCTCGAAGACCAAATTCTTAAGCAGTTAGATAATGACTTAATAGCTCCAGAAAACTTGTCAAAGGACTAATATGGCCAAAAAGAATCTGCCATTTAGCTATACCTACCAGATTTGCGTGTCAGGCTCTGCTAGAGGTGAAAGTGTTGGACATGGTGATGAGTTAGCGATTGCCACGGGTAAAGCTATCGCCAAAAGCGGAAACATGCTTTTAAGCGGCGCAACAATTGGCTTACCGAACTTTGCTGCCCAAGGCGCTAAAGAAGCTGGTGGATTATCTGTTGGAATTTCGCCAGCGGCCTCAAAAATAGAGCATGTCAGAAAATATCGATTGCCGACGGCTTATTATGATGTGATCTTGTATACCGGCTTACATTATGTCGGTCGAGACGCTCTGCTAGTGGCAAGCTCGGATGCAATCGTTAGCATTGGCGGACGAATCGGCACCTTGCATGAATTTACAATTGCCGTCGAGATGGGTAAACCGATGGGATTTTTGGCTGGTGCTGGCGGCATTAGCGACCAAATTGACGATATTCTAAAAGCCGCCAAACCATTGCCCGACGATTTCGAGATTATATTTGACGATAATCCAGAAAGGCTGGTCAAGCGACTAATCGCAATTCTTGATAAACAAAACAATGCCAATATTGATATTTACCGAGACGGCACAACTAAAAAGAAGTCTTAAAATCTGTTACCATTAAAGGATGTCTAAATTTAAGTTGGTAACAGATTATCAACCGACTGGAGATCAGCCGGCGGCTATCAAGGCGTTAAACTCTGGGATAGCGGCAGGGGAGAAGGAGCAAACTCTCTTGGGTGTGACTGGTTCTGGCAAAACATTTACCATGGCTAACCTAATCGCTGAGCATCAGCGCCCGACATTGATTTTAAGTCATAACAAAACACTGGCTGCTCAGTTATTTAACGAGTTTAAGCAGTATTTCCCAGATAATGCAGTTCACTATTTTGTCAGCTATTTTGATTATTATCAGCCGGAAGCCTATATGCCCGGCAGCGACACCTATATTGAAAAGGATTCTCGTATTAACGAAGAAATCGACCGATTGCGCCATGCGGCTACTGGCAGTCTATTGAGCAGGCGAGACGTTATTATTGTCGCCTCTGTCAGCTGTATTTATGGTATTGGATCTGTCAGGGACTACGACGACCTAAAGGTGAGTGTTAAAGTAGGCGAAAAGCGCAAACAAGATAAGTTGGTCAGGCATTTAACCGACATTCAGTATGACCGCAATGACATCGACTT
>JBGTET010000034.1:0-3441 GCA_041747695.1 Saccharimonadales bacterium (SeqCode) | reverse complement strand
GGCAGAGTTAGATAAAGCGCTAGAGTTCATAAGTAAATCAAACATTCGAGTGAGTAGCTATATCGACTTACGGACAGAAGACAAGGCCTATTACCAGTAGCACTGCCCGACATGGCTAATGTTCTAATTTTGTACTGTAGTGAGGTAGTATCGAAAAAAACTATATTTTGTAATGTAGAAAGTAAAAAGTCAAATATATAGACATGGCGGGGTGGGGAGGGGATAAATACAACAACAATAGCTTTTGAGAGAAAAGTCAAACAATGCTGTGGATAAGTCGGGTTGTGGTTGAAATTGCGACACAACGCTAGGGCACCCGGGCAGTGCTTAAAGCAGATACTTATAAGTATGCATAGAGAGCAAAACTAAACGCGTTGCAGCTTGTGAGACGTAAAAGATCCCCCACCGGACGGGCATTAAGACACTATTCTGAAAACAGATAATGATTCGTAAAATATACATTGTGCGACACGATATGTATCTCCGATTATGCTTGTTGTGTATCGTCTTTTAGGCACTTCAATACTACCTATTTATAATTATTGAATGTTATTTTTTTGCCGCGCCCTATTTATGCCCTGCGCCCGTGTTTTTATTTGTGCAGCTTTATTTCTGCATCATCGTCTAATAAATGCTGTTTTTTGGGTATATTCACCTTTAGCTCAGATTTCGACCCCTGTTTAACAGATGAAGATCTGTTGCCAGATTTAGATCTGTTTTGGCCTTTATTTGATCTGTCGGCTTGATTGCCCATGTTCCCATTTTGTACGGCTAATCTATCATTTACGGGGTTAAACTCGGGCATTGTGTCCTGGATTGTCTTCTCTATATCCTCACGTTTTTGGGTGTACATGTGTCGTGAGTAGTCGATAATCGTGGCCGAGTTATCTTCTTGTGACGGAGGGATATTTAGCGTCGTCGCCGAAAATGGCGGCGTCTTTTCGCCATCAATGGCCAATGTGGTCACAAAGTGCCGGTTATGCAGCTGTATTAGGTCCTGAGCCTCGAATTGTGGCTCAAAGTACTTGGTTAACCCTGCAGCGTCTTCGGCGCCGACACGGAAGCTAATAACAGTTCCGACGTTGCCAAATACAGCATCTTTGACGGTTGGCTCCATCTGCGACGTGTATTGGTTGGCTACAGTCAGGTTCAGCCCGTACTTACGGGCTTCCGACAAGATAACAGCAAAGGAATCGGTGGCGAAGTTCTGAAACTCGTCTACGTATAGGTAAAATGGTCGTCTATCCTCTATCTCTGGTATGTCTGCTCGGCTCATGGCCGCAAGCTGGATTTTAGTAACCATCAAGGCTCCAAGGATGCTGGCGTTGTCCTCGCCTAGCAAACCTCGCGACAAGTTAACGATTAATATCTTGCCATTGTCCATGATCTGCCTAAGGCTCATGGTCGACTTGGACTGCCCTACGATGTTCCTGATAACCGGATTAGCCACAAAAGCCCCTACCTTGTTAAGAATCGGCGCTACCGCCTCTGTTGCAAACTTCTCATTCCAGCTATTAAACTCAGTCAACCAGAAGTTGCGTACTACTGGGTCTTTAACGTGGGAGACCACATCGTCTCGGAATTTCTTCTCTGTTAACATCCTTGTAATGTCGAGCATGGTTGCGCCTGGGTAATCTAGTAGCGCCAGAATTGTATAGCGCAAAATGTATTCTAATCGCGGGCCCCACGAATCAAACATTCGCTTAAGCACGCCGACAAGTTCAGATGAAATGTTAGATTTAAGCGACGGGTCTGTCACTTCAAGCGGGTTAAAGCCAATCGGGAATTCCCTATCAGACGGGTTAAAGTAGACCACATCCTCTATTCTGTGTGCCGGAATATAGCGCAAAATATTCACTGCATAATCCCCGTGCGGGTCAATTACGGCAAAACCTTGGTTATAAAAGACATCAGATAACGTTAACAGATTGAGCAACCCTGACTTACCTGTACCGGTTTGCCCAATAATGTACAGATGTCGACCTCTGTCGACTCGTTTTGTGCCAAACTGCAAATGGGTCCCACGGAAATTAGTCACACCGAACGGGCTGAGATCATGAGCTGGAGTGTTCTCGGGCGTTGGTAATGTTGGTGGCGGCTCGGCAGTTTTAGACGTTGCCCAGACGATATTAGGCGTCTCAACAGAGGTGTGTGGCAAGTGATAAACACTGGCCAGCTCTTCGATATTTAGGATTTTACCGTGGTCGATAAAGTGCCTTGCCTGGTATTCAGCAATTTTATCTGGATCAAAACTGGTATGACTTTGGGCAAAACCATTTAAGTTGGTGCTGTTAAACTGCTTAAAAGTACCTACAATTGCCTGCATACGAAGTCTTGCGGCATTTTTGTCGAGCCCCAGATAAACCATGCGAATCTTAACCTGATAACCGAGCTTTTTACTCTTCTCTTCTATGGCCGTAATTCTACCCTGATTACGCTCGCTGACTACAGGTGCGCTACCTCCTTTTGCTTCTGGTGGTTGCCACATTGCCGACATAAACTGGCCAAATGACGACATTAAATTGCCGCCCGACCAACCTCTGCCTGATTTAATCTGCTGGACTGCTTTGGCTCCCCTAGTGTGCCAGTTGTCGTTAACTGGTCGAACTAAGAACTGAATCCACATTTCTTCTTGATCATCGAGTTTGGCCAAAGTTGCCGTAACTGCTGCTAACGGGTCGACCTCAAAGCTTGGGAAGGTCTTGATTGGCAAGACTTCATTTTCGGTCAGAATAAGCTCGCTACTATAAGTGACTGGTTGGGTTATATCTCGGACAGCATAATCTTCGCTCATTGTATGGATCTGGACCGTCGGATACTGGGCATAAATCTGGCCTTCCACGAAGTTCTGGAGGTGTTTAGGAACAGATACATAAAATCGTATTCTATTCCCTATCGAAGCCATCTCAAAGCTCATATGTTCTTGCATCGAACCATCTGTTACTAGTTCTTTTTTGGTGCGCAAAATACCATGCAAACTGGCGAACATTTGCTCGGATGCTAATTCTTTTTTATCGTTAGTCTTAGGGATCTCTAATAGTAATACGACCCGCTCTTCAACAGATGAGGCCATCTTATATTTTTGAGTGTTCTTGTATGTTAGATAGCCCAAAAAACAGGCAACAGCTAACCAGAGCCACCAGAGTGATAAAACCGTTCCAATAAAACTGAAACCGATAAAACTAAGTTGTGTTGTATATAGCATAGCGTTTTTTGCGTCACGCTAGCTTGGGCTTTTTTGCCTAAACTTCGGCTAGCTCGTAAGTAGCTTTAGCTACTCGTTTGAACTGAGGCTTACCTTGTAGGTTCAAAAGAATCGTCGTTTCCTTGACTTGACGGTGCTTCAATACCCTTTTGACAATCTCGTCGCGGTGCAACGGTTTGCCTTCCTTTTTAAGTATATCAGTAATTGTGTCAGAGACAGTGCCCTTTTTGTAACCC
>JBGTET010000033.1:0-4262 GCA_041747695.1 Saccharimonadales bacterium (SeqCode) | reverse complement strand
ATGACTCCAACTAAACCAAAGAAGTATAATCCAGAAAATGCCGCCAGTATGGTCAGAGCAGACTGCATCCGTGCCTCCTTGGGCACGAGCTTAGGCCGAATGTTATCAATATTCGTCACAACAACAAAGTGATTGCCCAGTATAACTAGCCCCTGCCAGACAAAGCCTGTAAGTAGCGCGATAATTCCTAGCGGAATCGAGATTATTCCGGCACCAAGCGGAATCAACGACAAGAACGTAAAGATCATAAAGAAGAAAAAGAAGTAGCTACTAAGTCCAACTGCTGCCAAGCCAATTGCTGTAGCTAACCCTTGTGCCAGAGCAATTATGAACTGGCCTTTGAGCATGCCACTAGCCATCACTCCAACTCTTCTAAGGTACAGATTATTAATTTTTCTATCAAACGGGCTCAAATGGTGCAGTGTTTCAAGAAGCTGCTTGCTATTAGTGAGAATGCCGATGTATACAAACAAGAAAATTATTAAATTGGTTATGAATGCAGGGATGCTAGCTGCAAGCGACAGGATTGAATTCGTTATGAAGTTTATGACATCAGGCAAAGATCCCTTTACGAATGTACTAACACTTTCTGGCTTGATGACTTCATGAACTCCAGCAACATCGTAGATTACATTATTGGCATCGTTTGTTAGTGCCAGTAATTTGGTTTCTGGATCAAAGTTTCCTTCAAACAGATTGCCAATGCCTAAATCGTTGACTAGTACAACAGCCTGCGCGGCGGCCACAGCTAGGACAATGGCTACTGGCAAAGCGACGATCAAGAACAGAGCTACAGTGGTCAGCAACGCAGCTAAGCCTGTTTTTCCATTGAACTTTCTCACCAGCCATTGGTAAATTGGATTGGTAAAGAACGCCATTAAGGCAGCAAGCAGAATCAGTGAAATAAATGGTCTCAGAAAGAAGAACCCGACTATAAAAGTCAGAATGATTGTCGCAGTCCAAGCTTGTCTGTTCCTGCCGATTTCTTCGACTGTTCTTCGAGATTTTGTCATATCTTTAACTCCGTTAATTTCATGGCTTTACGGACTTCGGTCATGGTCTTACCAACTTCTTCTCGGGCTTTTGCTGTACCTTCGGCTAAGACTTTGAGAACTTTTTCAGGGTCAGATTCTAATTCTGCTCTTCGTTGTCTAATCGGGGTTAAGAAAGCATTAAGTGTTTCTGCCAAGTACTGCTTGACCTCAACATCCCCTACTCCTCCTTCTGCGTAAAGCCTTTCGAGTTCAGAAACTCTGGATGCATCTTTACTGAAAGCATTCAGGTAAATAAACACAGGATTGCCTTCTACTTGGCCAGGATCTGTTGCTTTTAGTCGTTTAGGGTCGGTGTACATCCCCATAACTTTTTTCTGAACTTCGTCTGCAGAGTCAGACAAGTAAATAACATTGCCAATGCTTTTACTCATTTTAGCTCCACCATCGGTTCCAACTAATCGAGGTACACGCCCAGCCATAAGCTCTGGCTCATTGAAAACTTGGCCGTAAATGGAGTTAAACTTACGAGCGACTTCTCTAGTTAGTTCAAGCATAGGTTCTTGGTCATCGCCCGCAGGGACAAAATCGGCCTTAAAACCTAGAATATCGGCAACTTGAGAAACTGGATAATTCAAAAAGCCAACTGGTACATTTGCACCGAAGCCTTTTTGTTGCATTTCGGCTTTTACAGTCGGATTCCGCTGTAGCCGAGCCAGACTGACAAGGTTCATAAAGTAAATTGTCAGCTCAGCTAACTCTGGAACTTGTGACTGCACAAACAATGTAGCTTTATTTGGATCTAGTCCAACAGATAGATTATCAATTGCAACTTGTAAAACACTTTCGCTGACTTTTACGGGATCATCAAAATTGTCAGTTAAGGCTTGGACATCGGCCTCCATAATGAAGCATTCATATTCGTCCTGCAGTTTTACGCGATTTTCTAGAGTGCCAATATAATGGCCCAAATGTAATCGACCGGTAGTTCTATCTCCGGTTAAAATTCGTTTTTTTGTATCAGTAGACATCAGATGTATATTAACACCTTCTAGAGGGTAAATAAATATAAGGTTCATGTAACAAATACCGCTTTGGTTACTGTAGAATGTAAGGATGCAAGTAATTGTAGATAATTTACCTATTAGCTATTCCGTCTTGGGCGAGGGCCAGACAATTGTTATTTTGCATGGTTGGGGCGACAGTTCTACTTCGTTTACAAATTTAGCCAAAGCTTTGTCTACTGACTACAAAGTTGTTTTAGTTGATTTACCTGGATTTGGTGGCTCGGGCGTTCCCCAAACTATCCTGTCACTAGAAGATTTTGCGAAATTCGTTGGTAAGTTTCTGCGAAAGATCTCAGTCGATGAAGTTTATGCATTTATCGGACACTCTAACGGTGGCGCGATCGCAATTTCTGGTTTGGCTGAAAAAGTCTTTAAATCAGAGAAACTAGTTCTCTTAGCTTCGGCTGGAATCCGCGACGACAAGAAACTAAAAAAGACAGTGCTCAAACATGCTGCCAAGACTGCCAAAGTTGCTACTAAAATTTTGCCGAATTCACTGCAAGAAAAAATTCGCAAGAAATCTTACGAAGCCATAGGTTCGGAAATGTACGTGAATGCCGAGATGCAAGAAACGTTTAAGGCTGTTGTCGGCGAGGATGTGCAATCGGCTGCAAAGAAGTTAAAACTGCCGACATTACTTATTTACGGGAGCAATGATACCTCAACTCCGCCTAAGTATGGGAAGCTGTTGGCTGAGTGCATCAAGGGTTCTAAGTACGTTGAGCTTAAAGGTGTCGACCATTTTGTGCACGTAACTGCACAACAAGATGTCGAGGAGCAGATTAGGAAGTTCTTATGAATTTAATAAAACGAATACTAAGTCTATATATATTCGAGTATCCAGCGGGGCTGACCTACATTGCCCAAAAAAGTGAGTACCGCATAAAGGATTATTTGATGTGGTTTTGGGAATTACCAAATTTTCGAACAATACAGACACGTGGTTCACTAGACAAAACCAAAGTGGCTAAAGCACTGCAATTCTTTTTGTCGCTAGGAATTTATTTGCAGTATATCGCTGCTACTTTTGCGATTGTAAATGGTTACGTAAATTCGGATTCTAACTTAACTTCGTTGGGAATGATTGGAATAATTTCTGCGCCAATAGTCTGGGCATACTTATTGTGTCTGCCAATTTTGCTGGGGCGTAAGCTAATAATCGAACCAGCCGAGCAACGTCTGCTAGAACAAGCCAAGAAAATTTTTAAAAAACACAAGGGCGCAAAGATTGCTGTGCTTGGTAGTTACGGTAAGACCACTATGAAGGAACTTCTAAAAACTACTCTGCAAGACGATTTAAAAGTCGCTGCTACTCCTGCAAATCTTAATGTTCTTACTTCTGTAGCCAAGTTCGCAAAATCGCTCGATGGCGATGAAGACGTGCTGATCGTCGAGTTCGGCGAAGAAAAGCCAGGCGACATTGCCCTGTTTGCTGATTTGGTCGACCCAGACACAGCAGTTATTACAGGGGTAGCTCCAGCTCACTTGAGTCATTACAAAACCATTCAAGCCATCAACGAAGATTTACTGGCAATCGCTAACTATGTCGCTGAAGATAAAATATTGTTTAACGCTGACAGTCAGATGCTATTGTCACATATAGGGGGCAGATTTAAAGGTTATTCTTCAAATGGTATCGACGAATGGAAAGCCGACAAAGTTAAGTTGTCGCACGACAAAACTAAATTTAGCCTCAAAAATGGCCGCAAAACCGTACATATAGAATCTGGTCTGCTGGGCCGACACCAAGTTGGGCCGCTGACTGCAGCTGTAGTGATCGCCGATGAACTTGGTTTTAAGCCTAAGCAAACAGAAACCGCCATAAAGAAAACTACTCCATTCGAGCATCGTATGGAGCCAAGAAAGCTAAACGGCGCGTGGCTAATCGATGATACATACAACGGCAACCTCGAAGGTGTTAAAGCAGGCTTAGAGTTATTAAGTGAAATTAAGGCCAAACGCAAAATTTATGTCACGCCGGGCTTGGTTGAGCAAGGCGACGAATCAGAAACTGTTCACACAGAGATCGGTCGACTGATCGGCCTTGCCGACCCTGATCGCGTGGTGCTCATGAAGAACTCGGTTACCGATTACATAACTACAGGCTTGGACAGCACAGAATTTTCGGGCAGTCTGAGCATCGAGACTGATCCGCTAAGCTTTTATGCTAACATTGAACATATCATAGCCAGTGGTGATCTGG
>JBGTET010000032.1:0-4392 GCA_041747695.1 Saccharimonadales bacterium (SeqCode) | reverse complement strand
CCGACTATAAACAAAAATATGTTCTTGATCTTGTGTGCACCTAAGTTACCCCAAGCCATGATTAACCCCATGATTCCCCAAGAAAACCCCAACAAAATTGCAGAGTTGGTATGCTCAACTACCGCCACCTGAGCAAATTCTTGACTAACCGACATGACTGTATAGATCAGCATCTGAGCAATGACAATCGCCGCTAGAACTTTGTGGACTTTAATTGCCCTAAAGGCATCATCAAGCTGTCTGAATATCTTCTTCCCCACCTGTTTGTGGTGATCTGGCTCGTGGAGTTTGAGCACAAAATAGAAGGCTATCACACATGGGATAAATGATATGGCGTAAGTTGTGCGTAAACTGGTGGCATCGGCTATGAAGCCACTTAAGAAATTAGCAAATGCGGCTCCTACCAGAAGTGCAGCATAGCTTCTGCCAAGTATTTTTGGGTACTCACCTTCTACTTTATTGTCGACAAGGGTATCGTAGATAAAGGCTTCTTTGGCACCTTCGTCGAAAGACCAGTAAAAGGCGAACAGCAGAGAGCCGATGGCATAGTGCCAGACGTTTTGACTCAGAAGTAGGACAAGTAAAGCCAGGAACATCATCAGCACGGCAATTTTAAGCGACTTTACCCTGCCCCAAATATCACTAAAGGCGCCGGCCGGGATATTCGATATAACCATACCCACCGAAAACACTGCTAAAGTGACTCCACGCACGAACACTCCATCGCCTATTTCCTCTAGAAACAGCTGCTCTATTCCGTACCAAAACATCATTCCCGAAAAAAATGTGTACAGATAAATGTTGTTGACCTGTTGCTGCCAAGTTTTGTGCATGCTTAAACTATGAGCGATAATCACCTGCCAAGCAACCAAAACCGAGTCGCTTACGCTTGCATTTAGCTAAATAAACAACGAAAATACTGCTATGACAAACGCAGGTGATGCTCCAGCGGAACATTTAGCTGGTAGGCCGAGTTTACTCGACCGTATGAAACAAAGGCCAGTATTAGCAGTTGCAGCTTTAATTTTAGGCGCTGTCTCTGTTACGCTGGCACTTCCTGACAGCGATAAAAGTCCTGCCCCTCAGGGCTCTCATGGTGAGCCTGCCCCAGATATACAGCCGGAAGTCGATCCGCAAGCAGCGCAAGAAGCATTTTTAGCAAGAATAAACGATCACGATCCAATCGCATTTTGCCTAGATAATGTTGGAGTATACGGCAGTATGCCTGCCCTAGCTCAAGAATGGACTGGCGATCCAAGCTTATGGCCAGAGTTTCTAGCAAAGAGTCCTTTCTCTCATTTGGAATCAGTAATCGCTGGAAGTGAAGGCCAAGTAATAGATAAAACTACGCAACGCAGTCGCATCGATATCGCACTGGATTCTACAGTTGCTAATCAAGTTAGAGGCACTAAATATGAATGTCGCTTAAATGACGAAGGAATTTTGGTATACGAACTATCGGATAAAGAAATCTATCCAAGCGGCATACCAAGCCCTGAAGTTGTCCAAAGTATCGTCAACAATACAGCAACTTTGAAGCAAGTTGGCATCTTCCCAGACCCTGCCGGATTTAGAGGAGAGCTAAACTATTCTGTAGTACACGTGGGCAACGGCATCTACCTTACTCCTTGGATCGAGAAATTTATGACTCACACATACCCAGATGCAGACACGGACCCGAGCAATGATAGGATATCAAATGCAGATGTAACCGAATCTACACTGAGAGGCTACAGTATTGACGAAACTGCCGTAGTGGATCTGCCGATACATCGATTTAAAGGCAGTGAACGGCACTCATACATAGAAACCGATCAAATTGCAGGACCAGAATTAGAACTAGGCGACACAACAGATATTGAACCTGGAGACACGGTGATAATTTCTAGTTATGACGACCACGAATACGATGGCAACGAGAAGACATTATCATTCTACCGAGCGGTAGTTATTGAGCGCCGCGACAATGGTCAACTAGTAGTTGCCACGGGTGTTGAAGATAGCGGATCTCGGCAATCACATGATTTGTATCCACATTCTGGCTCTTGGGGCTCAGGAATTTATGATATGAATGATGTGCTAGTTGGCACCCTAGCAGGTTCTGGTGGGTACGATATTCAATATTCTTACGAAGATGGTGATGATGAAGCCGCTATGGAAGATGCTCCTTGGCAAAATGAAGTAATCGACTTTTTGTCTACTAGATTGGGTTACCCGACTCCGCAAGAAATGTACGAAGCTGAACTTAAAGAAAAATACCCAACTTATTCATCGTGGGTGGATCATCCATTCGCAAGCATTGCAGTAATTAACCCCATCCCCGTGGATGAGATAGAAGAATTGAGGAAAGCTTCATGAGTGAATTAGACAGAGAAGAAAGACCTACAAGAGGCATTAACCTTCTTGGGGAAAATCAAGGCTGGAATATCACTGTTGGATATACCATTGCCGTGAAGCAAGGGGTGCCATTTGTTTATACCGACGAATTAATTGCTGCTGAAACAGGACGAACACCTAGTGAAATAATCCGACAAGATAGTCTCGCCAGACTTAAAATTGTACAAAATGAAGTGATCCGAGATCAGTCGAGAGATGGAATTGAGGTTTGGGCAGCTGGAGAAACCGTTATAAATGACCCTGAGCTTGTGAAGTATCTACGAACGCTAGGAACTGGCGTGTACTTGCATGCTTCGGTGGAACCTTGGCGATCACGAATTACAGACGAAGAATTTGCGGGAATCGTTAATCCACAAGGCCTAGACGTGGCAGCGATTCATGAAAAGAGGAATCGTAGGTACGAAGAAGCAGCCGAGCTTACTATTGACGTTGATCGCCCTGAAAACGCACCTGTAGGCATCGTCAAAATTACTCCCGAAGAAGTAGCTAAGATCGTTGTGAATACCTGCGTTAACTTGTAACTTAGTTCTAGACTTCCATCCCGACATCAGAGGTATATAGTTGCTTTATCTCTTTACCATCGTCCAAGAAGTAGATGAATACTGTCGCAGTTCCGCCTGGCGCTAGCTCAAGCGAAGCGTAATTCTTGATTAAAGTGTTCTTGTTGTCATCTGGGTGGACTATCGCTGCTCGCTTAACTACTCCGTTTTCGTCGGTGTAGCCAAGGTTTTCGTAATAGCCGTATGTAGTCTCGGTATCGTTGGTAATTTTAACCTCAACTACTCTAACTTTTGCGGTTTTGTACAGTTGAGTCCACATAGCATCTTGCGGTTGACCGGCTGTAGCATCGTCATCGTTGATCCGCATGCTTACAACTTTTTGTGAAACTATATCAAAGTTTGGCGTGAGACTTTCTTCATCTATTGTGCCATCCTCGTTTAGGCCGTAATAGTCAGCACGCACCCCATATAAGTCACGACGCATTGAGCTCATTTCTCTGTAGCTAAACAGCACAGCAACGACTAGGAGTAGCAAAACGCCACCGCCTATAAGCACACTCTTCTTTGTTTTAAGTGTTACATTTCTATCTTTCATTTTTTCTCCAATTGTTAATCTTGTTAAAATTTTACTCCTTCGCGTCCCCGAAAGAAATAATATTTATGCTAATATAAGCTCATGACAGATAAAGTGGAGCAAGCGGGCAATAAACAGAAGCGCTCTCTAAAACAAATTTTACCTTGGATATTAGTTGTCGGCGGAACAATTGGTTTATTGGCTGCCGCTCAATTAACATTAGAAAAGTTTAACCTGCTCACAAACCCAGGCGAGGCTTTAAGCTGCGACTTAAGCCCTATTGTGGCTTGTGGTTCGGTAATTAATACCGATCAAGCATCTGCATTTGGCGTCCCTAATCCTTTCTTGGGGCTAGCTGGCTTTGCAGTTTTGATAACAATAGGTATGGGTATGTTTGCTGGAGCAAAATTTAAAAGATGGTTCTGGCTTGGCCTACAAGCTGGCGCAGTATTTGGCATAGTTTTTGTGCACTGGCTGATTTACCAAAGCCTCTACACCATTGGTGCCCTTTGCCCGTACTGTATGGTTGTTTGGACGATCATGATCCCACTGTTTGTCTACATAACCCTGTATAATTTTGATCAAAAGCACACAAAAACACCGAAAAAACTTAAGCGAGTCGTCAACTTTACTACAACCTATCGGTCAGAAATTGTACTGGTTTGGTACGTAGTTATTATTGCCCTGATCCTAAATCGGTTCTGGTATTACTGGTCGACTCTAATATAGCTATTGCCTATGAAAAAGCTCATCAAACGAACTAACAGCAACTGGTTGCCGGATTATTATGCTGATGATGCCGGTGATATCGATTTTGCATACCTAAGCAATAGTGGAATTAAAGCCTGTTTTTTCGACCTGGACCATACAATACTTGTTCAGCACAGTCATATCGTGGACGAACGAACACTAAACATTCTG
>JBGTET010000031.1:0-4953 GCA_041747695.1 Saccharimonadales bacterium (SeqCode) | reverse complement strand
TGCACTGGAATACGGCGAAGCAACTCGTGTTCTGTCAGTAATGGGCGGACTGGTGCCAATAATGTCGTTTATTGCTGCCTATATTTTTCTGGATGAACGTTTGGGTGAACTTGCCCTTGCTGGTTTTGCGATTCTGATTTTAGCAACAGTTGTTTTGACGATAAATCCTAAAAAGCTGTCTGTCAAAGGACGACCAAAGTGGTTGATCAACATAATCGTTGCATCAGTAATTTTTGGCTTACAGTCAGTGCTAGCTAAATATGTTTTCGACAACTACCATTTTATTTCGGCATATTCTTTAACAGGAATTGGCGCCGGTGTTTATTTGCTAACAATTGCTGCGTCCTCTAACCATGTCAGGAACGAAATTTCTGGAATGTTTGCAACTAAAAAAGCTAACAATCAAGCTACCCGCTCAAATCAACTATCTTGGATTTTAGGGAATACAATAATCGGTGGCTTGGCTGTAATTTTACTAAACCTGGCAATCAGCTTAGGATCACCTACCTTAGTAAACGCATTGCGAGGCGTGCAATACGCTGGAATATTCATTATCGCAGTTGTTGTTGCGCAATTTGCACCCAAACTTTTAGATGAAGACTTATCTCGCACTTCTGTTCTACTAAAAATAACCGGTATAATTTTAACCATAAATGGAATTATTCTTTTGGCATTATCGGTATGAAGAAAAACGACAAAAAGTACAAGAAGATCCACATCAAGCGCCTGATTAAGCGAGCCTTCTTTGTTTTACTGGCAGTATTTGCGCTATTTCTGGTTTTTGTATTTATGATTTGGCTATTTTTTGGACGACAAAAGTTAACGCAACCAGAAGACATTGTTTGGGGCCTAACCTATTCCCCCCTTGCATCCGAAGGCCTGAAGTTAGACCCTGACGAAACTTATCGTGCGATTATCGAAGATTTACAACCAAATAAAATCAGGCTCGTGGCTTACTGGAATCGCATAGAGAAGCACCCCGGCCAATACGATTTTAGTGACCTACAAAAACAAATCGAACTTGCTGACTCAAATGATATACCAATCATTGTTGCTGTTGGACGTCGTGTACCAAGATACCCAGAATGTCATGCTCCAGAGTGGTCAGAAAAATTAGCACAGGCAGATCAGGATAAAAAAGTCCTAGAATTTATAGATAGGACAATTAAAGAATTCGACAAGTATGAGAACGTCGTTGGATGGCAAATAGAAAATGAGCCATTTTTGGGATCATTTGGTATTTGTCCAACACTTGACGAAGGTCTGCTGGCCCAAGAAATTGATCTTGCACGCAGTTTAACCAATAAAACTATTCTTACATCAGAAAGCGGCGAACTTTCATTCTGGATTAAAGCGTCGAAATATCCTGACGTGTTAGGGACGACTTTATACCGCCGCGTGCTTGTAGGTGGAAGTGAAGTGGCAATTAACCATATTTTCCCGTCCTGGTACTACAGAGCTAGGTCTAACATAATCATGTCAATTAGCGACAATTTAGATAACGTAATCGTTGCAGAACTCCAAGGCGAACCGTGGACAAAGCGAGGTATTATTAACTCTACGCGCGAAGAAATTGATCAAACAATGAGCCACGAACAATTTGAGAAAAACATACACTTTACAGAAAACGTAGGCTTCCCTGAAGTCTACTGGTGGGGCGCTGAATGGTGGTATTACGAAAAGCAGAACGGCAACGATTACTATTGGGCTCGTGCCCAAGAGCTATTTAGATAACAGGTGCTTTGATTTATACCACCCCATAAGATATAATTCAGCCCTAGCTCGGGGTATGGCGCAGTTGGCTAGCGCGCCGCGTTTGGGACGCGGAGGCCGCAGGTTCGAGTCCTGCTACCCCGACCAGAGTAATTTGCATCTCTGTTGTCAGAGATGTTTTTTATTGCCAAATCAAGAAAATATATTATACTATCGTGATTATGCCGCTGGTACAGAAATTAGTTCCTTTATCTGAAGTTAGCGAACACACAGATGATGTTTTAGTCGGTGGTCTTAACCTGCCAGAAGATTTCGATACCGACAGCTTAAGTCTCAGCCTACCTGCGCTAAAAAAGATCATGCGTTGGGGCAACGTTGGCCATCTAACTCTATTGGGCTATAAAGGCGCTGTTTCTGGAGTGGGATTGACAGGCGAAGCTGAAATAGAAGACACAACTGTATTTCCTACTTGGGAGCGCTATCCTTGGGGATACAACTGGGGAAAAGCATTTGTTAATGTAAACGCAGCCGAGATAGAGTGCCGAATTGTTAATGATGGCGATATGTGGGACGATGGCGTAAATGACAGCGCTGCTCAAGCTCATTACATGAACTTAGCTCTTAGAACTGGCCTGAGGAAAGCTTCGAAAGAGCTCGTAGTTCCAACAGGTACCCAGCCAAGTCAGTCTATTGCTCGAGCTGGGTTTACTGTTTTATATTTTGCAATGCTTAGATATGGCCTTCCCCCAGAAATGGGTGATGGCCTTAGGCTAGCGATTGCTTCTGGATCTGTACCAATCTCTGGCCTGGTCGAAGCTGGTGGAAATCACCTGGCATCAAGATATAAATATCGCAACCGAGAAGATCTTCCAGACAGAAAGTGGTCCATCCTAAACTTTCCGCAATATGATAGACTTCTCGCAACTACAGCATTATTACAAAGTGCCGAACTCATACAAGTTACCGAAAGTTAGCTTACTCTTCGGTTCCGTCAAAATACATGGTGAATGCGTATTTAACAATTCGCCAAGATCTCACAAAAACATATTGATAAACAACTGCAAGTAGCAAACCTAGTCCAAGAAAAGCATAGCTCGAAACTTCCATGGGGTGCTTTAGGCAGGCATTACCCAAACTTGCAATCACAGGCGCAAAATAACTGAGCGAAAACACAACAACAATAAACGTCATCACAGCCGCAAAAGCCAAAACTGTTTGAGCAACTTTTGACTCCCAATAGGTTCTTCCCTGCTCTGACTGATGGGCAAATCCTTCTTCTTGAACATCCATTTTGACTCGTAGGAAAAAATGCTGAACAATCCAGACCCCCATGTATGCGATTGAGCCAATAAACCCCCAAACTACAAATCCGGTGGCTCGTCCCAGTAAGTCGGATCTTAAAAACGTATTGTAAGTTGAGACCTGATTAGAAATTGCACTTTTGGCAGATGTCGAGAAATCGTCAGGCGTACCTGTTGCGAGTGACCATATAGTTTCTATGTTTAATATTACCGTCGCAACAATAGCAAGAAGCAGATACATTGCGAGTTCTGTACGACTAGGTAAAAAGAACGCCCTAACTGAGTTAAGCTTTTTATTGCTTTCATAGTCTTTGATGTCTACTTTTGGAAACATAACTTGATTGAATATTACCATGCCAAGACCTTGTTTGCAGTATAATAGCGCTAATGATCATTCTCGGCGTCAGCCTGATTAAAATTTTATTCGTTATGCTCGCGATGTGGAGCATTTACGTGATAGTAGAAGTTTTGCGTCGAGCTGATATTTTGCGCGGTGAGCTTGCCAGAAAATCTATCCACATCGGTGTTGGAATTTTGTTCGCTTGTTTACCATTATTCATGAACAGGCGAGAAATCTTTGCGACTGCCGCCATTTTCTTTTTAGCAATGGTTATTCTATCTGGTGTATTAAAACTTTTCAGCGCTTACGAAGACGTCTCGCGCTGGACGATCGGCCAGTTTCTTTACCCACTTGGAATTATGACTGTGGTTTTTATGTTTAGGGACCCCCACATCTATACTTTCTCGGTGCTGATTCTGGCTTTGGCCGATGCTGCTGCTGCTCTGATAGGAACTAGATTTGGTGATTTCCACTATCATTTTTTTGGAGGTGACAAAACAATTGCCGGCTCACTGGCATTTTTTACGGTGACATTACTGCTCCTGACTTTGTTCGTGTTTTCTTATGGTGAACCTTCGAGCTTGGCTCTAATTATGATTCCCTTCTCTGCTTGGTTCCTAACTGGAATTGAAGCTGTTTTTGCTCGCGGATTTGATAATCTAGCCATTCCAATATTTGCCGCACTCATACTCAATGCATTTACTGTGTAATTTGATACAATACTACTAATGTTTATACTTAGTATCTTCCAGTGGTGGTACACCATTGGCTGGGCCGAACGCTGGCGCAGTATATTCACCAAAACTGCCCTGCTCGCAGAATCATTTTCGTTGGGTATTATTTTGGCGACTTTATTTAAGCCATGGAAACAACTTACAACTTTGCAACCCAACAGTACCTTAGCGCACAGAATGGTAGACAACCTGATCTCTCGATTTGTAGGCTTTTGGATTAGGTTGTTCGTATTATTTGGCGGTATAGCTTATATCTTTGTTTCATTTGTTGTTAATACAGTCTTGGCAGTGATTTGGCCAGTAATCCCCCTATTGCCGATTGGCTTTTTATTGATTGGTTTGGCGGGCTTATGAATATAGTTTTTAAAAAGCAACACCCAAACAACAGTAGGGCTAAGACCAAACGAGTTTGGCATGGCCAATTCAACAGAACATTTCTAAAGCTAGCTATTGGCTCGACACTTGTTTCTGGACTCGCTGCTTGGATCATACTTGGTCAGCAATGGGCGTGGGTGCTAGCAATCACTTCTGTTTTGTATGTTTTTTACGAATGGCTGACAAAATACGTCATGACCGAGCAAGGAACTCTCGCAACCAGCACCGACGAGATGCTTAATCTTAATGATGCACTTTCGGCTGACTTACTAGGAAATTTGAAAGATCCCTTTTCTTTCGAAGGTATATGGCAGGCGACCAAGAAAAGTCCGCGTGCAGCCTTTATGGTTAACCGCTTTGAGCTCAGCCTGTTTATGTTTGAGCGCGAAGCCAATGACGACAAAGTTGTCGAACGTGTTTGGCAAGAAGCTTACCGTTTAGCAAAACTATCAAATGGCAACCGGATTACTGGCGGTGAAGTTGTTGTAGC
>JBGTET010000030.1:0-3220 GCA_041747695.1 Saccharimonadales bacterium (SeqCode) | reverse complement strand
GACATGCCTACAAGGGTAAACCCTTCGTCTTTGAGTGCTTTAAAACAGTCGTTTGTCGACTGCCATTTAGTAATTGTTAACCATTTACCAGCTCCGGCGCTTGTGCGGCCTGTTGGTCGCAAACGCTTAGGACCTTCTATTATGTGGAAGTCCTGGAAGCCAAAGGCCTCAGCGCTGCGCATAGCGGCATTTATGTTGCCGCCGTCATAGGGTTTTTCTAAGACAGCTACAACATTTTTTGTCCGCAGTTTAGCCGTTGCTTGCAGTTTTTCTATCCGAGCTGGGCTCAAATAGGGCTCTAATTTGTCGATTATTTGCTTTGGAGTCATTACCAGAGATTGTATGTCGGATTGCAATATGTACCAAGTTATCCACAAATAGCGTTGTGGCAAGAACCTGCCACACCATATATGTACAACTGTGGAAAACTAAGTCACATTCTCTTAATATTGCCAATATTTCACTAGACGTGGGTAGAAGTGGGTAGTATGCTTATGGTCAGTGGGTAATCGTGGGTCACCCGCTCGACACTCGCCATCGAGTATCACCACGACAACAAAAAACAAAAACCACGAAGTACAAATTAACAAAAATAGGTTATGGCAACTACAGATTACTTTGAACGCAAGCTAGACGATAAGCGTCGGTTAACCATACCGGCTGAACTTCGCCATGAATTCGCAAGCGGAAAAGTGATCATAACCAGAGGGTTCCGGAACTATCTTCACCTATACACAAAAGAAGTATGGGAAGAAGAAGTCGAGCCAAAGCTAAAGAGTGACATTCTAGATGAGCGAATCGCTGATCTGAATGTGCAGTTTCGTATGGGAAAAATCGAAGCTGACATGGATGCCAAGCAGGGTAGAATCACGCTTGAGCAACATTTACTCGACTATGCTGGAATCAACAAGGACCTCGTTGCCGTACGCGCCGGTAAATATTGGCGTATCTCAAAAAAGTAAACCATCCAAAATTTGTTAGATAGTTTGCACATTAACATAAAAAAACCAACTCAGTGATCTGGCAGTCAGCAGGTGGTCGAAGGCAATCACCCAAAACCCCTTAGCACATTCACCAAATGTAACACCTCCCAAAACTCCACCTCACACAAAAAAAGTCTCTCAACACGTTTGTACGCAATGGAACTTTTAGAGAATTTTTGAAATTCTCTCACCACAACAACTCCATTGACTTACCCTCTAAAACAAAAAATATTACAAAAAAACAAAAAGTTGACTGCTGGTTCACTGAGTTGGCAAGAAGCAACCCATCTCGCATTAGTTTTTAAGCTTACGAAACCGAAATAGTTTCAAGGCTAATGCGAGATGAGTTCGCCAAAAAATGAAACACCACAACAACCCCCATAAACCAGTCTTAAAAGAAGCCGTTCTCGAACTACTAGATCCCAAACCAGAAGATCATTATCTTGATCTAACGGCCGGATATGGTGGTCACGCCGAGGCGGTGATTTCTGCTATCGGACGTCAGGACCTTGCAGTCTTGGTCGATCGCGACAAGCAGGCTAATCAGTACTTAAAAAGTGCCTTCCCGAAGAGTCGGGTTCTTCACGAAGATTTTGTCTCCGCACTGAAGCAATTATTTGCTGAAGGCAAAAAGTTTGATCTGATCTTGATGGATTTGGGTGTTTCGTCACTGCAGCTTGATCAAGCTGATAGGGGATTTAGTTTTAGGTTTGATGCTCCACTCGACATGCGAATGGACTCAAGGCAAGAACAAACCGCCGATGATATCGTTAACCACTCTGATAAAACCGAATTGGCTAACCTTATCTACGAATACGGCGGGGAAACCCAATCACGCGTGATAGCCGAAGCAATTGTGTCTCACAGACCAATAGCCTCAACGGTGCAGTTAAGTGAGCTTATTTCGAACACTGTACGTTGGCACGGAAAAATTCATCCGGCAACGCGTACCTTTCAAGCCATAAGAATGGTCGTCAACGACGAACTGGGGCAGTTAGAGCAAGCATTAGCCCTAATCCCAGAAGTTCTGAACGAAGGCGGAAGATTGGCTGTAATTAGCTTTCATTCGCTCGAAGACCGTATCGTCAAACAGTTCATGCATGATCGCAGCCGCTCAGGCTACGAGGCAACGTTTAAAGAACTAAATAAGAGACCAATCGAAGGCGAATCTCAAGATGTTAATAATCCTAGGGCGAGAAGCGCGAAGCTTCGCGCCGCTGTTAAAAAAACAAATACAAAACCAAAAAAACGAAAGGAGCACTAGATGCCAATTCAGGTAAGATCTAGCTCCCGCGCTTACAAGGTTAAAGTTCACGTACGTTAAATAAAACGAACCAAACAAACAACCCAGGTAAGCAGCTGTCCTCCCTCTAAACCGGGGAGGATGGCACCAAAACAAAAAACAAAACTATGAGTTATAACACCACAACACTATCAATGCGACAGGCTCGCAACATGCGACGCGGTCAGAACAGCATTCGTTTCAATAATTCCGCCAAGCCAGGCTTAGGCCCAGTTTCGCACACAATCATCCTAGCGATGATTCTGGCAATTATCGGAATGCTTTATCTGACGCAAATCACTAAAACCAGTAGCTACGGCTACGAGGTGAGTGAGCTAAACGAGCGCAAACAAGCATTGATTGAAGAAAACGAAGCTCTAACGGTAGAATCGGCCAGATTGCAAGCCATCGAAAGAGTTAAGAACTCGGAAGTCGCTAAGAATCTTGGCAACCCAAACCGAACAGACTTCGTACAATAAACATATGAACAAAGTAGACACAGCGGCAACGAACCGCTCTCGCACATCTATTTTTTATGTCCTAGTTATATTGGTAGGCATTGTCTTTGTCTGCCGGTTATTCTATTTACAAATCATCCGACACGATTATTACAGCTTGCAGGCGGCCACAGCTCAACGTCGAAGTTATGATTTGCCAGCCGAACGAGGGCGAATTTTGGCCTACGATGGGGCTGACACCACACCGCTAGTCTTAAATGAAGTTCAACCTACAGTGTTTGTCGACCAAAGGTTTATTAAAGACTCAGAGAGCACTGCATCTAAGTTGCAAGAAGTGCTAGGGGGCAGCAAGGACGATCTAAAGAAAAAACTAGAAGGTGAAGACGCATATGTTGTTATTAAGAATAGATTAACTCGCGAGCAAGCTGGTAAAATCAAAGATCAAGAAATGCCCGGGGTTGGATTAACTGATGCGTCATATCGTGTCTACCCAGAGA
>JBGTET010000029.1:0-3142 GCA_041747695.1 Saccharimonadales bacterium (SeqCode) | reverse complement strand
CCCGTGGAGGTTCAAGTCCTCTCTCCGGCACCAAACTTTCAGATTGTATTTCTAACTTTGTCTAAATCTCCAGTGGTCCTTCGCTGTATTGCAATACAGCTCAGTCCGCGCTTCAATTTATCCTCGCTATAAATAAAATCTGCAAGTTTGGTATTTACACAAGCACCCTAGTATGTAATCTGTTATTCTCATAGCATGAGCGACGAAGATTCCTACGATATGGACATTAATGGCAAATCGACAAGATTTAAACACCTTGGTGACAAAGTGCTGCCTGAATTTAAGAATGTCACTAGCGTATCAGTAATTCCGTTTAACGATAAAGGTGAGCTTGTTGCAATTCGGCTACGCCACCGTGGGCTAGATATTCCAGGTGGACATGTCGAAGAAGGGGAATCATCGCCCTTAGAAACTCTAGAACGAGAAGTCATGGAAGAGGCTTGTATGACTGTCGAGGATCCTGTACTTGTTGACGTTATCGAAACGGATTATTTTGACGAGCCAAGCTACATGCTCATTTATGGTGCCTTCGTGAAAAAACTTCTACCGTTTAAACCATCGCGGGAGGCAAGTGAAAGGGTTACAATCCCGATAACGAATTTTTTGGAAGAATATGTTGCTGCTGACAAAAAACTAATGCACCTGGCGATTAAACGTGCGCAGGAAAAGTTAAATTTGCCTGTAAGGCATTAGCCAGTGGGCTAAAGGCTCTAAGTAGTTAACTATTGTAAAAATACAATAAAGTGTTATTATATTCGTTCATGTCAGTAGATTTATTAAAGCCAATTCCAGACTACACTCGAGCCCGATTTAAAAAAGAACAGGGCTATCGTGCTATTCCCATTGATATTTCAAATCCTAGATACACAGAGCCTTTAGTGCCAATTGCAGATTATGGAATTGCTGGTGCTTCTTACTATAGCCGTCCGAACTTTGCCACGGGTGATCCTGTCGAAGGAGTTAGTCCAGATATTTATGGTCGTAAAAGAGTGGTTGAGAAGTTAGCTGACGTAAATGATTTTTTACAAACCGACGATATAATTGCTTTTCTGCTAGGTGGGAGAGTACAGCTTGGTGTTGATGATGCTTGGCGCGATCCCTTTTTACAAAAAATGCTTCGCGAAACAGTAATCCCTGACTATGTGCGTAGGTTACATGCAGATGATGGTTGGACTGAAGAACAGGTAATGGCAGAGGCGCATCGACAGATAGCCACACCAGAATGGAGCGAACAAAGTGTTCCGCCGCATTTAACTGGTGGTGAGACAGATCTTACCATGACTTTCTTGGATTCTGGTGAATTAGTAGATATTGCTAAAGACAGAAGAATTTTGGGAGAAGATGCTAAGAATCCAGAGTTCTTAGAGGTTGTCGATGAAAACTTTTTTGTGGTGAAAGGACTTGGAACAGCATTGTACAGGAATGCCCGAATAGCGAGAAGAATTTTGCACAACCTCATGACAACAGAGGAAGTAGGAGGGATAGCTGCCGCTGTAAACCCAATAGAAGCTTGGCACTATAGTTATGGCGATCAGCTTTGGGCTCAGGTCACAGGCGCTCCAAATGCATTATATGGCTTTCCGACTGTGTTACCAGATGGCGTTGGCTTAGATCCAAGAAATTCTCAGGTCTAGATTAAAACTAAATACAATCTGTTATAATCATCTTTAAATGGCTAACCTTAGCACACAGCCTTATAAAGGCGCCCGAGATTTCTACCCAGAAGACAAACGAGTCCAAGATTATATGTTTGGTGTCTGGAGAAAAGTCGTTGAGTCTTATGGCTACGAAGAATATGCCGCTCCAATTATTGAACCAACAGAGATATATGCTGCTAAATCGGGCGAAGAATTAGTTAACGAACAAACCTATCGTTTTGAAGATAGGGGAGGTCGAGACGTTACAATTCGGCCAGAAATGACTCCAACAGTTTCGCGGATGATCGCAGGCCGTCGCCAAGAAACTGCATACCCAGCTCGCTGGTATTCGATACCTAACCTCTGGCGCTACGAACGCCCTCAGCAAGGGCGTTTACGAGAACACTGGCAGTTAAATGTCGATATATTTGGTGTCAGCACAATCGATGCAGAGTTAGAAATGTTGCAAATTGTTACCGATATTATGGCTGGCTTTGGCGCCGCGCAAGAGGACTACAAAATACACGTTAACTCACGCAAGCTTGTCGTTGCAATTATGGCTGAGTACCTGCAACTGGATGCCACGCAGTCACACAAAGTTACCAAACTTCTTGATAAAAGACAGAAAATTGGTGAGGAGGCATTTTATTCTGAAGCCGAACAGATCGTGAACGACAGCGAGACGATTGATCGTCTGCGAACTTTGGTAGAAGCTAAGAGCTTTGCAGATTTACCAGAAGGAATCCAAGACAATGAGTCGATCAAGACAATCCAGGCTATGTTCACTTACCTGAAGGATAACAACATAAATAACGTTAAATTCGACGTTACCTTAATGCGTGGCTTAGATTATTACACCGACATAGTTTTCGAAGTATATGATACAGATCCGGCCAATAGCAGGTCAATGCTTGCTGGAGGTCGCTATGACGGATTAGTTGAACTTTTCGGCGTCGAACCTTTACCAGTGGTTGGCTTTGGATGGGGCGACGTTACTCTAGAAGCATTTTTGAGAGGCCACGACCTTTTGTCAGAAATCGAGTCAGAAACCGACTTGCACATTATTCCAATCGGCTCAGTCCTTCGTGAATCACAGGGAATCGCTAAACTTTTGCGTCAAGAAGGTATTAACGTTGCCGTAGATATAAGTGGCCGCAAGACCGACAAGCAGATTAAAGCCGCACTTAGTAAATCTGTCAGGTACGTCTTGTTTGTCGGCGATAGCGACCTAGATAAAGAGCGGTTTAACCTCAAGGATCTAAAGGACGAAACCGAGCAAGAACTATCGATCCCAGAGATAATCGCGCATTTTAAATCTGCTTAACAGGTTGCAATTCTGCAGTCTTTTTATGATAATAGGCGTTCATGAGCAAACTTGAATGGATAAATGACAGCACAGTAAAGGTCGAAGTTTCGGCCGATGAGGCTGTTTTGTCGCCAATAAAGCAGAAATTATTAAAGTCGTTACAGCCAACAGTTGCGGCACCGGGCTTCCGCAAGGGCAA
>JBGTET010000028.1:0-6619 GCA_041747695.1 Saccharimonadales bacterium (SeqCode) | reverse complement strand
TCCGGGCTTTAGGTTCTGGCTTGATTTGCTTCTCGGCGCTTGGGTTTAGCAGTAAGTTTGCTTTAAGTAAGGCAACTTCTAAGGCAATCTCTGGCTGCATAGATGCGCTGACATCAATTAGGCTGTCAATCAATTCAAGCCATTCTCTAGTCAAGTCTCCGCTAAAGCGCAGATAGTCAATAATCTGCTTGGCAATCTGTGTTGCACTACTACCAGAAAGTAGTAACTCCTGCATCTCTGCAATAATTTCCTTCGCTGTAGCTGACTTAACTGAATCAACAAGCTTTCCTATCGACTTATCCTCAGCAATCCCGAGCGAACTGGCTACGCTTTCTTCGGTAATTGCACCAATTGAGCTAACTTGATCCAACAAACTTATAGCATCTCGTAGACTCCCCTGCCCCATTTTGGCAATTGTCGCCAGCGCATCAGATTCAAATTTAATCTTTTCTTGCTTACAGATAAATTCTAAGTGCTTTTGGATTACATCTGCCGGAACGAGCCTAAAACCATACCTTTGAGTTCGCGAAATAATAGTCGCTGGCAGTTTATGAGCTTCTGTCGTCGCCAAGATAAATACAGCGTGTTCTGGGGGCTCTTCCAAAGTCTTAAGCAGTGCATTGAAAGCTTCTTTGGTCAGCATGTGCATCTCATCAATGATATAAACTTTGTACTTTGCTTGGACAGGCGAGACATGAATACGCTCTTTTAACTCACGAACTTCATCAATCCGCCGATTGCTAGCGCCGTCAATCTCGATAATATCGATCGGCAACTGGCTCTGGTAATCAAAGCCATTAATTTCATTAGCAAAAATTCTGGCGATACTGGTCTTGCCTGTGCCTCGTGGACCTGTAAATAAATAGGCATGAGCAATCCGCCCGCTAGCAATTGATTGCTTTAACGGATTAATAATATGATCTTGGCCTACAACTTCATCAAAATTGCGACTTCGATACTTGCGATATAGAACTACGTGCCCCTCTGACTTACCCATATGCCTACATTATAACGGTTCTAATCTTAAACTAATAACATCATGCGAAGAAGGTGTGTATTAGCTGGGTAGAAGCTAAATTATAATGCTATTAAAACAGTTCCTAGAGAGCTGCTTCGATAGCTGCCCACTCGACGTCATCTGGTTCATCTTCTGGTACAACAATAGAAATTTGGTCGCCTGTCTTGGCTTTAAAATAAGTCACGCTAGCTAGAAGTACTCGATATTGCTTTTTGCCGGTGTCAACAAAGTAATGACCGTCTTTTTGTGATAATTCACCAATAATCTGCTTGCGGGGAATTGGGCCAATTTGCTTATAAATAAAACTACCGTCGTCGGCAATTGTTAGCTTAAGGATGTCGCCTTGAACGAGCTTAGACTTAGATGCGTAGTTTGCAGGTACAGGATATGTTTTGCCATCTGGCCCAACCATGTTCTGCCCGTCAAAAACACCTTCCATGACTTTGCCAGCGACTTCGTCACGGACAGCTGATGTCGCAACAGGGTCATCGCCAACCAAAGATACTAATAGCTCTTTAGCACACGCTAAATTGGTCTCAGCTTCCTGAATTAGAGACCTCAACCTTTTTATTTGTTTTTCCGGTAATTCCGACATGAAACCTGACCTCTGTTTGTTTAACCACACTTACAGTTTCAAATAAAGCGTAGCACTTTACAAAGCTTTAGTCAAAAAGTTATCCCCAGTCATGAAATAAATCATCCTGGGGATTAACTCAACTTTAACTAAAAGCTAGATTAGCTTAGTTCTACTGTAGCGCCAGCTTCTTCGAGCTTAGCTTTTGCAGAATCTGCGTCTTCTTTGTTAGCCTTCTCTAGAACTGGCTTTGGAGCACCATCAACGATAGCCTTGCTCTCGCCAAGTCCAAGACCGGTAACTTCTTTAACAGCCTTGATGACTGCAACTTTCTGAGCACCTGCATCCTTAAGGATTACATCGAACTCACTTTTTGCTTCTGCGGCTTCACCTGCGTCAGCACCACCAGCTGCTGGAGCGGCTGCAACTGCTGCTGGAGCGGCTGCTGAAACACCAAAGTGGTCTTCTAGAACTTTCACAAGTTCGCTTAGCTCAAGAACGCTTAGTTCTGAGATTTCTTTTACTAGTTTCTCGAATTTCTTAGGTACTGCTACCTTAGCTTCGGTTTTAGTTTCTTCTTTAACTTCAGTTTTTACTTCTTCGTCAGCCATTATACTAACCTTTCTTAGTTACTGCTCTTAGTTCATCTGTTCTGAACGAGCGTTTAATACATTTACCAGACCTCGCAGGTTACCAGCCAGTACGTTCACAAATCCACTTAGTGGAGCTGCTACGGTGCCGACAAGCTGTGCGCGGAGTTGGTCTTTAGATGGTAGAGTTGCCAAATATTTGACTGACTCTGCATCCATAAGTTCGCCGTTATCGCTATACGCGCCAACAAATTGGAGTTCTGGGTGCTTCTTGGCAAAATCGTTAAGAGATTGCGCAGGAGCGACTTCGTCCTCGGCATTGAAAGCAAACAGGAGTTGGCCAGTCAAAGGGCTTGTGTCTGAGCTTTTGTAAGCTTCGACATTCTTTAGCGCTTGTGACACCAAACGGTTTTTAGCTACTTTAACAGTAGTTCCGTTGGCTTTAGCCTGACGTCGCAAGTCCTGAAGGTCTTGGACGCTAATACCTGTGTATGTCGCGAAAACAGTGATCTTTGTGTTCTGCAGATTCGAAGTTATTACTTCTACTGCTGCATCTTTCTGCTCTTTTGATAGAGCCATAGGATCACTCCTCACTATTTAAATTTTGGAAGTTTAATGTGCTTGTGAGTTCTCTAAAATAAAAAAACTCTAGCCCGTAGCCAAAGTAAAATAGTAAAACTTTCGTTCTTCCTACCTCGGTAGCCTTCTTAAGCATCGGACGAGTCCGGTGCCGCTACTGTCTTTGGCGTTGGATTAAGTAAATACTACACTATTTGTTCACTGGGGTCAACAGTGTGGAGTGTGTTTGCTTAAGCGTTTTGATTAGTGTGAATGTATTGTTAATATAGGTGTAAGGTAATAATCATGGCCAAAGCCAATAAAATCAACAAACAAAATATCGATGTAATTGCGCTTGTAGTGCTCGTAATCCTCCTGAGTTTCATGACGGCCATATACCTATTTAGAAGTCAGAATCGTACATCAGATATTGAACAAACATTCACGACTGAAAGACAGTAGGATATATGCCCACAAAAAACAAAAAATCTAAAAAATCAAAACTGGCATCATTCAAAGTTGCGAACCGCCTTAGATTTGTTAACTTTGTGCTGGTTTTTGCACTTGTTGGAGTTTCATTATTAGTTTTTTCGATGGCAGCGCCAATTCCAGGTGAATACGGAAGCGTTGAGAAAGATCAGATTGCACGTATTAACAACGCTCGAGGTCCGGATTTAGCACATATCGAATGTTTGCGGCAAGTTGCTAGAGACTGGACAGTTAAAATGGTTAATGCCGGCAAAATCAGTCACAATCCAAACATTGCGGCTCAAGTCAGCAGCAAGTGTGGCGGATATTGGACGATAATAGGAGAAAACGTCGGTGTCGGTTATAGCAGCAGTGGACTATTTAATGCCTTCATGGCAAGTCCTAGCCATAAAGCTAACATTGTAGATAGCAGATTCACTCGTGCTGGCGTCGGAGCTTATTGGAGTGCTAGCGGCAGGCTCTTTGTCACACAAGTTTTTGCTAACTGTAGTAACTGTTCGGGTGGGTGGAACACGGCTGCTAAACCACCAGCAGATCCAGTAGCACCTGCAAAATGGAGTGGTTGGGAGACTTTTGGCGACGGCACAATAACTGGGGATCCTGACGTGGCGTCATGGGGTACAGGTAGACTAGACGTTTTTGCACGTGGCTCAGACAATACACTCAGACACAAAGCGTACAGAAGTGGCGGATGGAGTAGCTGGACAAATAAAGGTGGTCGAATCTACTCCGACCCAACCGCGGTATCGTGGGGTAGCGGACGCATAGACGTTTTTGCTAGAAGCAGTGCCAACACTTTGTTACATACACGATACTTGGAGGGAACAGGTTGGAGTGCCTGGCAAGATTTAGGTGGTAATTTCGTATCATCGCCTACAGTTGCTTCCTGGGGTTCTGGTAGGCTCGATGTTTTTGCACGAAACAGTAGCAATAAGTTAGTCCACAGGGCATATGCGTCAGCAACTGGGTGGTCTAAATGGCAGACTTTAGATGGCAACTTTGTCGGCGATCCGTCTGCTGTTTCTTGGGGTTCAAATAGGATTGATATTGTTGCACGTAACAGCAGTAACCAACTAGTTCATAAATGGTGGACTAACACTGGGAGCTGGAGTGGTTGGGAAAACCTGGGCGGCAGTTTTGTAAGTGATCCAGCAATTTCTGCAAGAACAACGGGAATTCTTGATATCTTTGCCCGCAACAGCAGTAATAAACTAGTCCATAAAAATTTCTCCGCCTATGGTTGGAGCCAGTGGTATACGTTAGATGGCAGTTTCGTATCTGGTCCAACATCAGAGTCGTGGGCATCTGACAGAATCGATGTCTTCGCCCGAAATAGTAGCAATCAACTTGTTCATAAGTGGCTCTCACGCTAGGTAAACTGAATCTATTTTCTTGACAAGCAGACTTAAGCTTGATAAAACTATTAGCCTGATGGTAAATCAATTCACTTATACCAAGCAAAACTTGATGGCTCGCCTGTTTTCAGGCCTAGTGGTCATTTGCTAATTTAAGTGGATTGCAGTCAGTACTAACGAAATAGAATAATCAACAGTCGGGCTCAATCCAATCGGGATTAGCTCGACTTTTTTTGTTGCCCTAAATGTGAGAACCAAGAGATTGGCTCCCACACGAAGGCCGCAAGGCAGTACTTTCGAGGGGGGAAACTCTCGGAATTGACAAACTGGAACAAACGACCCAAGGGGGTGAAATGCACACAAAGATCATCAGCGAGGGTGAGGCTGTGGTAGTCTTTTACGACGATGGCAGCCAGGATGTCCTGAGCTGGTCCGAGTACATCACGTCAGGCGACTCAGTCAGCGGTGCGCAGCGTGAAGCAACAGAAGCGTTCGGCAGGGCATACGAGATCTGCTACTTCATGCTCGACGGCAAGACCGAGATAAACGGTCGTCCTGCATCAGTGGTGCTCTACGAGGCCCTACGAAAGGCATTCCCGCGTAACCGCAACTACAGGTTCAACATCGAGAATGCCCGTTGCACTAGGGAGTACTCGGTCGACGACGAAGGGCTGATCAAGGCGATCCTCGAAGTACTCGATAGGATCAGAAGAGGTGCGAATGGCAACCTGGTGGGTCTGCAGAACTGCGTACTCAACTACTGCCTCAACCTCAAGATGAACCACATCAGACGAGAGAAGAAGAGGAGGGATGAGGAGCGCAAGAAGCAAGAAGCACATGTCGCCACCTCATGACACCCATCCGGGACGGCGGTGGAGGCAGACTGGGCTACGTGCTCGGTCCGCCTCCACCCCGTTCAGGCGGTCGTTTGTTCCAACAAATTACAAGACTTGAAATTAAGAATTAGCAGGCGTAGACTGCTTGAGCAGAAAATTATGACAGACCTGTTGAGAGAAGACCAAACCGGCCAAGATACTGAGCTAGATTCTAGTGATGCTCTTACATATATGCTTAAAACAATTGATAAATTTCGCGAAACGGCCACAGATACTAACGGACTGACTTTTGTCGCGCATGTTCTTCAACCCGATTGGCAACGAATTACTGAAGATCCTACGGTTCGTCTTATGCTCGAACAGATTGAAGCTGTGCCAGAAGGTGCAAGTCCATACTTTGAAATACTGATTGATGAATTACATCCCAGAGATGATGGTGTGATCATACACGAGCGAATTATAGCGGTTGGCGAGCTTGCATCTGGGGAAGAATTTAGAATGACATCTACTGTTTGTATCCATCCAGGTGGTTGCTCTGCCGATGAAATAATTCACTTGAAACCAGGTAAACTCAAGGATGATGAGAACAAACTTACTTACTACCTGGAATACCTTCAAAGAAACTACGGCCGTTTATCAAGCTGAGAAAGCTTGAATTGTGTAGCTCTTTCTGCTGCTAATCTGGTCAGCTCTGGATCTTCATCCTTATTTACAAAAATCATTCCTTGCGCTAGCAAAGGGTGCGCATTGGTTAACTGTTCATACATTTGCTGGCACAGCTTTCGGTAGTTTGGATGTCCTTGCGGAGTCGTTCTGAGTTCGATGAAGTGATAGGCTTCTCGAGCGTTCATTGTCACCTTCCAGCGCAATTTGTGCCCGAGCAGAGTGGCATACTGAGCTTCTAATTCATAGCCATTAGCCTGTAACTCGCTGTAAAGTTTGAAGCTGAGGTCAAAGCACTTCTCAAAATTGTCAGCTAAACCAGCTTTTTCGACAAGTTCAGGTATGTCATAGCCGTATCGTGGAGTTAATGTTTGCCATTCTAGATCATCGACCATTCTGTGACGTTGTAGATCACGGAACGCACCATAATCGCAAACAAGCTCCCATGAATAGTGAGCCATTTCTAAGGCTCGTCCAGGTCTATGGCGGCGATTTAATCTCTCGCCAAGATAAGTCTTAAAAGTAAAAGCCTTTTC
>JBGTET010000027.1:0-1718 GCA_041747695.1 Saccharimonadales bacterium (SeqCode) | reverse complement strand
GTTCACTCGACTTAGCTCCATGTTGTGATTACGCAAGGCCGTAGAGACCATGTACTGGATCGATCGCAAAGTCTCGCCGTGCTGACCGATTAAAAAACCGTTCAGGTGCGTTGAGGGCACGCTTAACTCAATCACATCATCTTCGCAGGTTGCTCGAACATCTGTGTTGAGCCCAAAAAACGAAAGTAAGTCCTCTAGGTATTTCTTTGCAAAACTAATCGATTCTTCCATAGCTACCTCTTCCTTTTTTTACGTTTGGTAGCCTTGCTTTTGTTCCCGCCCTTCTTTTTTCCACTCTTTTGGGATTTTGATTTAGTCTTAGTCGTTTTCTTGGATTCAGTTTTTAGCGCCTTAGTATCAGGCTCGTCGGCAATATCTTCCATCTCTTCTACGTCTTGGTTGAGCAGGAATCTTTGCTGTAGATAACCAATCGTTCCCGAGGCAAAGAAATAAACCGCCAAGCCACCAAGTGATATGGCTGATATGTAGGCGATCATTGGCGCAAAGAATAGCGACATCCGCGATCCGACTACGGCGTTGATTTCGCTTTGGTCTGGGTCTTTGCCGTCAGCACTTTCTTTAAGAATCTGTCTGATAGTTTTCTTTGGCGCTTTTTTGTCATTTGGGTTATTGGCAGAAATTTGTTTGGTCTGTAGATATTGCATTACACCAGCCAAAATCGCAATTATTACCAGCGGCCAGTAGATTGATGAGCCCGCTTGGATCGCACTCCTAGATAGATTAATAAAACCAAACAGGTGCTGGTCAAAGAATGGACCAGTTACAAGTTTTTCTACGGTATCACCAACATTATTTATAAGTACGTCGTTATACAAAAAATTAAGCTGGTCGGAAGATAGCGCTTGTAGTTGAAGGGTTGTGATTGGCTCAACCACGTTTAGTCCAGTTTCTGCGACCTTATCTGCTACTTCTGTGGATCCACTAGCTTGCAGAGTAGTCACCGCTTCGTTAGTCTGGTTAGTTACGTTCCCGAGGATTGCCTGAACCGGCCCCATCGAACGAATAAACGAATATGGTAGATGAATTAATCTTGCCGGGCTCTCCATAGAATTTAAAGCACTAAACAGTCCGATAAAAATTGGAAGCTGTACCAACAACAAGCCAATCGACGACATCGGGTTAATACCTTTTTCTTTATACAACTCCATCATTGCAGCACTTTCTGCTTTTCGATCACCCTTGGTAGCTTTTTTAATCTTTTTGATCTCGGGCTGCATTTCGCGCATGACTTTTGTCTGGTGAAGTTGCTTTTTAAGGAGTGGCCACATAGCAAAACGAGCAATAAGCGTAAACAAAATAACCGCCACACCAAAGTCATTACCCGGGATGACCGCGTAAATAAACAGCAGCAAATTAAAAATCGGCTGAATTATAAATGTCTCGAAAAACGCTCCTATCATACTGGCAATATCATACCTTAGGCCTAGGGGCAGTACAAATATTAGTAGTGGCTATTTGGTTTGCTTGACTAGAGACTCTAGCCGTTCGGACAATTCTTTATATTCCACAGTGCCGATGCTTTCATCAAAAACCGAAATTATCATCTGGGTTCCGGGTTGGATTAGACTTTCGTTAACTCTTAGCCATTCGTAAATTCTTCTTCTTATGCGGTTTCTTTTAACTGCCGATTTACTGACTTTTTTACTAACCACGATTGCTGCCCGCCAGGGTTGGTTGGGTTTAATGGAGTATTTTAA
>JBGTET010000026.1:0-8304 GCA_041747695.1 Saccharimonadales bacterium (SeqCode) | reverse complement strand
CGATCTTACAAAGATGTAATGTACGAGCTAAACCAGAAACGTGAAGCTACTGTCGCTGAAATTTCTGCCTTAGATGACGAAATGACTAATCAAAAACCAATTAGCGTTGAACAATACTTTGACGAAACCATAAAAAGAGTTGGAAACTTGAGCTTTACAGAGAAAAAAGCGATAATAAAGCGAGTAGTTACTAAGATTGTGGCAACAAAACAGGAAGTAAAAGTCTGGGGACGTATTCCTTTGTTAGCGACACCCGAAGGCGAAACTATAAATAATAATGAAAACTCAATTTTTGCAAATCATCTGTTAAATGAGAGAAAGGTTGGTTTAAATGTTAGCAATAGGTATCGTCGGCCTGCCAAATGTTGGCAAGTCGACTCTATTCAATGCCCTCACTAAGAACAATGTGCTGGCGGCTAATTATCCGTTTGCGACGATTGAGCCCAATACTGGCGTTGTGCCAGTGCCAGATGCCCGCCTAGCCAAGCTTGGTGAACTATTTAATTCACAAAAAATCGTTCCAGCGACTGTAACTTTCGTTGATATTGCTGGACTCGTTGCCGGTGCGCACAAAGGCGAAGGTATGGGCAACGCATTTTTGTCTAACATTCGCGAAACTGACGCCATTGCGCAGGTTGTTCGCGTGTTTAAAGACGATGACGTACAGCATGTGGCCAATAGAGTTCACCCGCAGGACGATATAGATATTATTAACTCAGAATTAATACTTGCCGACCTGCAAACTATCGAAAAGCACATCCCGAAGCTGGTTAAATTGGCCAAAACAGACCCACAGTCTAAGAAGTTATTGCCAGTTATTGAGGCCATACAGGCCAAAATGGACCAAGGCGTCTTAGCCATCAATGCTGGAGTTGATTTGGACGACATCAAGTACCTAAATTTGCTGACAGCCAAGCCATTTATCTACGTTTTTAACTTGGACGAAGCCGGAATTATCGACCAAGCCGAGCAAGACCAACTCCGCAAGATTGCGCCGTCAGAAAATGTGGTTTTTGTCAGTGCAAAAATCGAAGCTGAGATCTCCGAAATGGATGATTTAGATGCCGAATTATTCATGGCTGAGTATGGCTTAGCAGAATCTGGCCTAGAACGCCTAAGCAAGATTGGCTTTGAGACTTTAGGCCTCCAAACCTACCTAACCGCAGGTGAAAAAGAGACCAAAGCTTGGCAAATCAAGAAAGGTTTTACGGCTCCGCAAGCTGCTGGGGTAATTCATGGCGATTTCGAACGTGGTTTTATTGCTGCTGACATTGTGTCGTATCCTGATCTGTTAGAATCGGGATCGTTGTCGGCAGCACGTTCGGTCGGTAAGGTACGGACCGAGGGCAAAGACTATATAATGCAGCCAGACGATGTCGTGGAATTTAAGTTTAACGTTTAGGGCAAAGAGTAGACATGAAAGAACTAAATACAAGCCAGACCAGTCAAACCCGAGCCGAATATTTCCGCACTTTTTGGAACAATTTTCGACGCACCATGGTCGAAACTTGGAAAATCGACAAGTGGGCCCTGCTCGGACGGTCGTTCTTTATAATTGTGCAGGTTGCTACTAACCTTGCAGCTCTATTTTTTGGTACTCGTGTCTTAAATGAACTAACGATTTTCTTAGGCCAAGATAATTACCAAACGGACAGCATGTTTATCTATTTGGGATTGGCTGTTTTGTTTGGAATTATCGAACAACTAGCCTGGCAGATGCTGTCTTACTACGAAAGAACGATGTTTTGGCAGTGGAATTTGCACGCTTCGCTGTTATTCAACCAAAAAGTATCTGAGCTAGATTTACAGAGGTTCGATGATCGTGATTTTGATAACTTTATCAACAAACTGGCTCAAAATTATCAGTGGGGACCATCTAATTATGTCACTGGTGCGTTCAATGTTGTTCACGCAATCCTAAAATTACTGACAACCGTATTTGTGCTAGTTGCACTGGCTCCATGGCTATTGCCTTTGTTGGTACTTGCGCTGGTTCCGACTCTAACTGCCCAAGTTAAGTTAGGTTCGATCCGCTGGAATATTTGGGGCAGCAAGGGCGATGAAAGCCGACTGTATTGGCGCAGTACAACTTACTTGCGCGAACAAGAAAAGCTTCAAGAAACCAAAATTTTTGGTACCAGAAGCTACTTGATTGGCTTGATTCGTCGGGTACTTGGCGACTTTAATGGCGAACAAGTCAAAGTACTGAAAGGCTTTTTGCCGATCATGTTATTCTCGCGAATTTTCGAGGGCTTGATAGTCGGAGGAATCGAAGTCTGGCTAATCTTCCGCGTGTTAGCTAGAAACGGCTTCGGAATTGGCGATTATTCTTTCTACACTAGTGTTATGATGCAGTTTAATAACTCAGCCGGTCTGCTAGTTTCGTCACTTGGCGGGCTTCACGAATACAATTTATTCATGACCGACCTTTACGCACTGCAAGAAATCGAGCCGATTTTGGATGTGCCAAAAAATCCCGTCAAAATACCTTCGAACAAGATCCCGATTATAGAATTTAGGAACGTGACTTTTATATATCCGGGTACTGAAGCCAGAATTTTGGATGACTTTTCTATGACGATTAAACCGGGCGAGGACATCGCGCTAGTCGGAGAAAATGGTGCAGGAAAAACCACATTAATTAAACTCTTAATGCGTTTTTATGATGTCACCGATGGTCAAATTTTGATCGATGGGAACGACATTCGCAAGCTAGACATCGACAGCTGGTACAGACATGTTGGCGTGCTGTTCCAAGAATTCAACGACTATCCCTTCTCTGTTAGGGACAACATTGCGATTGGTCGTATCAAGTACTTTGATGACGACAAACGCGTTAAGAAAAGCGCAGAAATGGCCGAGGCTGCAGGTTTTGTAAATAAATATGAGCATGGCTACGATACCGTCCTGGACAAGTCGTTCAAGAAAGGCATCAAGCCGTCAGGCGGGCAGTGGCAACGCGTGGCTTTAGCTCGAGCATTCTTCCGTGATGCCGGAATTTTAGTCCTGGACGAGCCAACTTCTGCTATCGATGCAAACGCCGAGTACGAAATCTTTGAGAACATCTCTAAAACACAGAAAGATAAGACTACCATCATAGTTTCACACCGATTTTCAACCGTGCGCAAGGCAAATAAGATCTACGTTGTCGAGCACGGCAGGATAGTCGAAAACGGCAATCACGCAAAGTTAATGAAGAACAAAGGCTTATACCACAAAATGTTTACTAAACAGGCTGAGGGATACAAATAAGAATTTAGGGTCAACGTTTAGACTTTGCCTGCAATTACTATATAGCTACCGGGCTTGAGATCGTTTTGTCGATTAGCGTAACGCTCATAGGTCTGAGTGAATTCTTCACCATCACTGGGATCAAGTTTGTAGGAGAAGCTGAAACCTGCATCATCCAACATGTACCTCACCTGTTCTGCAGAAACTGCATCAGGAGAAATTGTTTCAAAAACAACCAGTTCACCCCCGCTTTTGAGCAGTTCAAAGGCTTGACTAAGAGTTCGTTGTTTTTGCTCTTTTGTACTCGAGCCAGAGTATTTGTCACCCTCAGGATTAATACTTGGAACCCCAGAATAGGTATCTTTTCTATCCTCTGGCTCGCCAATCATGTTTGCAATAACTACCATATCTACTGACTTAGGTTCTATAAATTCTGTAATGTCGGACTGTGTGTCGCAGTAAACTGCATACTTGCCCGTACCAACAAATTGTTCACTCGCATGTACATGCTGATTGGGATCAATGTTCCAGGCTACGTAAGTGTTGTTTACTCCATCAAACTGATATGGATAAGAGTCAGTCATTGGCCTCGCGGCAGTACCGATCTCTAGCAATGTAGCCTTAGACTTAGCAATTGCTTCCTTTAGGTCTCTTGGTTTTAGCAGATCTGGTGTGTGGTGGGAAGTTTCTGGCATATTGTGTTACTCGCTAGATATGGCTTTTAGCGCATCGTCAAAAGCTAGTGCATCGCTATCAACTGCCATACGAGCATCGGCTAAAATTCCAACGAATACATCATAGCGATTGTCGCCATCCTTCTCCATAGAACCTATGGTTACCTCTTCGGTAAGACCTTCATCTGCGTAGATCTGGCCCGCAGTACTGAAGTCTTGTTCTGCTTTTGCATCTTCGCCAGTTTTGTCAGAAACTGGAAACACTCGCATATAGCCGATTACTTCAGCTTCGTCAGTTACAGTTTTGCCATCTACTACCTTGTGAGTCTGGATGCGTATCGCGTGATTATTCGCTGAATCTACTGATTTAAGAAACACATGGTGAAGCGCGGCAACTGTTCCTGGTTGACCAGCTTCTTCTTTAGCTAAAATAACTTCCATTTTCTTGAGAGAACCTGTACCAATAGGGGCTTTCTGCAAAGCTTCGCTAACTACACGTGCGTTGTCGGCAGTTGTTTGGATAGCTTTTAGCTGTTTTTCCGCAGCTTCGTAGTCCTCTTCTTTACGTGGCTCTTCTGGCATATTGTCTGGTGTATCTCTAAAGATGTAGTGCATTTTGTTTTCTATTTAGATGCTATAAATATAGCACCTTTTGCTCAATCTGTCAAGATTGAGGTAGTTTCTGTTCAGATTTTGAGTAGGTAAAACCGTTCTCGGTTGCCTTTGGCTCCGGCAACTTCGGAATCGGATTTATTCAGTATGACCATGCGGGTTTTAGCCCAGTCTTCGAATCCTTTTAGTATGTCGCGACGCATTTTGTCGTTCTTTATCACGCCGTTGTGCTTGGCTTTATCGCCAGCTTCGAATTGTGGCTTGATCATGGCAAGGATTACGGCGTTCTTGGGCAGTTTATTCAGTAAGCCTGGCAGAATTTCGCGCACAGAAATAAAAGATAGATCAATCACGACCAAATTTACGTCTTTGATAAGCTCTTTTGGTATGTCGCGTATGTCAGTTTTTTCGTAAAGATCAATTTTAGGATTAACTCGCAAAGTTGGGTGTAATTGATCTGTTCCAACATCGACTGCAATAACTTTTTTCACACCATTTTGTATAGCGTAGTCGGTAAAACCCCCCGTTGAAGAACCGACATCAAGCATGACTTTGTCTTTAAAGTTAACTTCTAGCTTTTTGGCGACTGATGCCAGCTTAAAACCAGCTCGCGAAACGTAGTTTTCTCCCCCAACAATCTCGATCGGGTTGTTCGGGAAGACTAATTGGCCGGCTTTGTAGGCGACAATGCCGTTAGCTTTAACTCGACCAAGTTTAATTAGCCGAGCAGCATGCGCCCGACTCTGGACCATGCCGTTTTGTACCATAACTTCATCAAGTCGTTGCTTCATTTGACTCTATTTCTGTCGTTCGACATAGGAGGCATCGCGTGTGTCTACAATAATTACGTCGCCTTTTTTAACAAACATCGGGGTTTGGACTTCGGCGCCAGTTTCTAAGACAACTGTCTTCATAACTGTGCTCTGCGTGTCGCCTTTAACCACATCAGGAGCCTCCACAACCTTTAATGGCACCTTGATTGGTAGTTCAACGTTAATCACGCGGCCAGCAAACTGCTGCAAGTCGGCATTCATGCCTTCTTTTAATAGCTGTTTGTTAGAGATTAGCTCGCCATCGACTTCGTGTTGCTCGTACGTAGCTTCGTCCATAAAGTGATAGGTGTTGCCGTCGGCATAAAGGTACTGCATTTTCTTGGTTGAAACATCTGCAGGCTCGATTTTGTCGTTGCCCTTAAAGGTCTTGTCTAAACTCGCGCCTGTAAGTAGGTTTTTTAGCTTAACATTAACGATTGAACCACCTCGACCCATCTGTTTTTGAGCATAATCAACAACCTTAAACGGTGTACCGTCTATTTGGATAACTGTGTCTTTTTTTAGATCTGTGATTGAATACATAATTACGTATAAATCTCCTCAAATACTGCGCGCGTTGGTTCGTCAAATTCGTGCATGAATGCACTAACTTTATCTGCTGGAATGACCTTAGTAATATTGGCACTTATTTTCTCACTTTGCTTAGCTTTCAGAACTATCAGAAAGGCAGATACTCTGATGTCATCAACTTCACCATCTGCGACTTCAATACCGAAAATACTAACCTTGCCTAGATGTTGCAATTGCATGTAGTCGAATTCAATGCCTGTTTGCTCTTTTAGCGCAGCGATAAGTGCATCACGTGCGTTTTCGTTCTGGCCAGCGGCTTCAGCTAAAAAGCAGCCTAGCTCAGACTTAGGTAAAAGCGCGTGTCCGGCTGGACGATGCTCAAAAACCAGCCCTCTTCTTGCTTCTATGACTGCTAGACCAACTTCTCTCATATACTAAATTACTTAACTACAAAAGGTAGCAAGGCTAGGTGACGAGCTCGTTTGATAGCTGTAGTTAGCTGACGTTGTTGCTTTGCACCAAGGCCAGTCTTTTTACGAGTTTCTATCTGTCCGTAAGGCGTAATGTATCGTTGCAAGGTCTTAAAGTCCTTGTAGTCGAAGTATTTTACGTCGTTCTTTTTTCTAAATGCCATAAATTTCTCCTGAAAATTCCCTTAAAAAGGAATATCACTTAAATCGACTGGTTCGTCGTCGATGTCTTCTATTACAACTTCGTCATCGGCTTTCTTTTTTGAGCCTCCGGCTGATTTTGCTGGAGCAGAACCGCCACCGTCACCACCGCGCTGGCCTTGCCCGTCGCCGATGAAGTTAAAGTCTTCTACTACAATCTCTACTTTAGATCGCTTGTTGCCGTCTTGTTCCCAAGAACGACTAGCTAGTCGTCCAGAAACCAAGATTGGTCGGCCTTTTTGCATGTACTGGCTGATTATCTCACCGGCTTTACCCCAAGCTACGCAGTCGAAGAAATCGACAGCTTCTTGAGTCTCGCCTTCAGCGTTTTTCCATGATCTGTTCACCGCTAAGCTAAAGCTAGCGACGCTCTGACCGTTTGGTGTACTGCGCAGTTCTGGATCCCGCGTTAGGTTTCCTAAAACTACAACTTTGTTAAATCCCTTTGCCATAAAACCCTCCTTTATTCTTCCTCAACTTCGGTTGATTCTTCTTTTTCTACCTTTTTCTTGGGTTTTTTGTCTTCATCATCGTCTGACTCATCTTCAGAATCAGATTTCTTTTCATCTTCTTCGATTACTGGATTTGGCTTAACGATAAGATATCGGATAACCTCATCAGTAATATTAAAGATGCCTTCGATCTTGCTGACCGACTCGGCAGGAATTTGTACGTCATAATAAACGTAAACAGCGTGATCCTGCTTTTTGATGGTGTAAGCGAGTTTACGCTTGCCCCAGTTGTCAGTTTTGACAAGTTTGCCACCGTTGTCGGTAACGATCTTTTCGACCTTCTTAAGTGGCTTATCCAGATCAATTTCTAGGTCTGGATGTAATAGTACGACCATTTCATAGTCGTTCATAAGTGAACCTCCCTTGGCTCCCGTCTATTCTAGCTTTAATGTTCTTAAAGTTAAGTTAGAACGGTTAGCCCCTACGCAAAAATAGAGGCAGAATTAATTTACAGAGATGATTATACACTCTGACCTCTGTTTTGGCAAGCATCTGATATACTCAACTTAATGGGGCAAACAACTAAACAATTTATAAAGGTTAGCCTCGTAGTGGGCCTAGTTGTTGGTGCGGTATCTTCAGTTGTTGCAGCTGTTTTGAGTAGAGGAACATTTCTTGCAGAAATACTGGTCGGTGTTGTGGGGGTGCTAAGTTTTATTTGCAGCTTTGTTTTGAGTTTGTTTGTACTTCTCGTTAAGAACAGGTTCTACCGCAAAGCATTTATTGTAGGAGTTGCAATTACAGTTATTGCTTTCGTTATGTTTAACATTTTTTATACCAGCACAGAGGAAGCTTGCGTTGATGAACATCTCAATTTTTGCGAATCACTCATTGATTAGTACTATATTTGGTCGTAGGGCTCAAAAGCCCTCCATAGTTGTACGAGGTGTATTTATCGTTAATGAATATCGGATAGGCTGGCGAATCTACGCCTAATTCTTTAGCGATATCATCACCAATCGGCATCTAACCTCTGGGCTACAATCTGTCGTCCATACATTACTGCATTTGAATCGTCACCATGAATTCTAGCAAGGACACTTGGAAATTCTTTCCGTATCCAATCACCCCAAGAAATACCGTCTGTCCGTGGAGAAAGTTCATCAAGAAATTTCGCACCCAGCTGAATAACCAATACTAAATTTCTTTCTGATTCTCTTATTCCTGTCTGAGATTCCAAATCTACTCCTAAGGCAGCTGCGCCTTCGTGAGTTGCTGTGTTGATTGTAAGAGTAAGTATTTTGGCTACATTTTCTTTTGA
>JBGTET010000025.1:0-5544 GCA_041747695.1 Saccharimonadales bacterium (SeqCode) | reverse complement strand
AGTTAAGGGTTATGAGGTAAAAAAAGACGAAACCTGATCAACAAGGATCAGGTTTCGTCTTCTGGCGGAGCTGTGGCGGTAACTCCTGGCTGGATTGGTTGTACATCTTCGTTATGTACATGAAGATCAACCATCTTAAGTACAAATGTTAACACGGCAAATGCCAGCAGAATTAAGAAGACGATAACTCCTTTAAGATCAGAATCACCTCCAAGGCCACTTAGCGTGCCCGTAGCAGTGATGACGACTAGACTCGCGCCGGCAGTGATGCCACCTGCAAGCTCACGGACATCTCTCACGAAATATATGCCCACGACTGTAAGTAGCCCGATAACTAAACCGACGATACTTCTCAGGACTAGCTCATGGTCTTGAGCTTTGTTGTACTCTTTAACCTTGTCGTCATAAGCGTCTCGCTCTGCCTCACAACGTGCGTTATCTTCTTCGTAATTATAATTGTAGTCGTAGCTTCTGGTTTGATAGTTGTATGTGCGGCTAGAACGACCAGTTGAGCATGAAGGATATGTAGGATATTCACGTGTTTCCTCTGATGTCGGAAAGATTTGCAGCACAGCTATAAAGACCAACACAGGATAGATAATGGCAATAGCGATACCGAGGATGATTTTGGCGGCTTTATCCATTTTTTTCCTTTCTGCTGACACGGACTATCAACGAAACTAAGGCTACAAAAACTAATAGCAAGACAATAAATGCTGCTGTTGATCCAAAGTTGCCAACAAACGGAACCACGCTCACCACTAGCAGTATAATTCCTAGAATCATTAAAAATTTTCCAGTTAAATCTTTTAGAAATATTCCAAGCATCAATAAAAGCATGCTAGCTGCTAAATAAATAAAAAGTGCTGTGTTGGAACCGTCGATATCTTCGACTCCAAAGAACACCATCGGGATCAATATGATGCCCGAAATTCCAGCTACTCCAGCCGAAATCATTATGCTTACTAACATTAACTCACGAAGACCCAAGGACTTAGTCTTATGCTCAGGATCTTTACGGTGCAAAAAGTACTTAATAAGCCAAACTACAAGTACGATAGGCAAAACAATACTTGCAAGGATACTTAGAATCATGAACAGAATAGCGCCTGCGTACATAAGCGAATTATATATGATTTATTAAAAAACAGAAATGGTAGGAAACTACTGGATTCGCTTGTTCTTAATCTTATCTCTCGGTTTGGGCTTGTCGTTCTTTTCGGTGTGAACTTGATCTATGAAATTGTCCGACCCATTATCATCACGCATTAATTCTGGAACTTCGTTCTTCTTTTTTGATTTGCTAGATTCTGGCTTACCATTTTCTGGTTCCTTAGATTTGCCAAAGTGTCGGCCAACAAAGAAGCAAATAGCTCCGATTACAAAAACTACGCCCGAGAAAACCATTATAGTTTGTGATATATCAACAGTGATAACCTTGGCTAAAGGCTCTAGGACAGCTCTAGCAGCCTCGTTCTTGACATCTTTATCCTGTGAGTCCAGCACATACTTGCCTGGGGCAGATGCCAGCCTTGTAGCCAAGAATGCGAAGAAGAACAGGATTCCCGATCCAACCATAAACGAACTTCCGACTTCTTTGAATCCGCGCTGCCACCGGCGTGAAGTTAAAATGGTAATTGCCGAAAATGCGATCAAGAATATCCAGAAAAACGTCGGCAGGAGTTTAAGGGTGCTAAATACTGTTGGTGCATTGAGGAGAACACTGTTGCTTAGTTCTAAATCACTATCATCGAGTCTAGACTGAACTGGTCCGTCACGCTTGCTGATGAATTCTTTGGCAAATTTTCTGGCCTCGGCAGAAATCGAGAAGTTAGGTGGGATACACTTAGCTTCTAATACATCAAAATTTTGCTGGTTAGTTTGATTTGCATCAGTACACGTAGGCAACTTGGACAGCTGGCGGGTTATTTCTGGCGCTAAACGCTTCTCAATTTCTTTGGCTCTATCTGCTAGACCGACGCTAAATTCTGGCCGGCTAAGATCACCATTCAGCCAAACATAGACTCCATCTATTAAACGTTCAACTTGGGTTTGAATGAATTCTGGAGGAATAGCTGGCGCCAAAGCTTTTATCAACTGCTGAGTATTGATTGCGCTGCCTTCAACCTCGTCTTTAATGTCGCTTTTATTATCCGATTCGATTAAGTTTGCACTTTGATCGACCACATTCTGGTAAAAGTTACTTTCAACAAACCAATTTTTAACCTGAGTGCTATCGGTAATGTTATTGCTGACAGCTACGAGCGGTATAAATGTCCAAATAAGTAAGCCAAGCACTACTATTGCTAGTTTGTGCAGGACCCATCGTATTGCTGCTAAGACTTGTGTCATTTTTATTTTTTTAATGTTTATACTAAAATTTTACCACGAAAAACTAAGATGTATACTGTCAGATGATGAGCAAGTCTAATAATTCTGACCCAAACTGTATATTTTGCAAAATTGTAGCTGGTGATTTGCCTAGCTATACCGTGTACGAGGATGAAGATACTTTAGCATTTCTTGATATACATCCTGCAAGCAAAGGCCACACAGTAGTTATCCCTAAGTTTCACGAGGATCATCTGGATGATCTACCGGTTGAGCTTTATCAAAAGGTAGAATTAACAGCCTACAAAGTCACGAAACAGCTTAAAACACTCTTAAAACCAACTCGAGTTGGTCGAGTGGTCTTTGGGGTTGATGTGCCGCATGCTCATGTACTTCTAATTCCAATATATGAAGGAGGCGAAATTCAATTGAGTCAGGACATGGATGCCGAGCCAGACCACACAAACCTGTCTGTAGTTGCTAATAAACTAAAAATTGGCGAAGTGGTATCATAGTACTAGTTAATTGAGGTGGGTCTCATTCAAAAAGCTGGCAGCAATCTTAATTTAGGCAAGACAATTGCTAATTTGCGTAAGAAAAAAGGTCTGACACAGGACGACCTAAGCTCTAAGGCGGGAATTTCTTATTCGACTTTGGCAAAGCTAGAACGGGGCGCTATTTCAGCGCCAAGTGTCTTTACAATGGTAGACATTGCTCGAATTCTGGGCGTAACCGTTGATGAAATTGTTTACTCGGGCAATCTCAAGACTGCTAGCCCGACTGCGAATAAGGAAATCAAGTTCGTTTACTGCGACGTTAACGGCGTTTTAGTTCGCTTTTTCCATAAAGCCTTTGGCAAAATTTCTGCCGATACAAATATTGGGATTGACGTAATCGAAACTGCGTTTTGGCACTTCAATGATGCAGCTAACAGGGGCGAAATAACATTAAAAGAGTTTAACAATTCTATGGAAGCCCGGTTGGGCCTTAAAGCCAATAGCTTTGACTGGCAGCAATATTATATGGGCAGTGTCGAGCCAATTTTATTGATGCACAAATGCCTAACCGATATTGCCAAAACAACAAAAGTTGGTCTTCTGTCCGACAGCTTCCCTGGATTTTTAAATGAAATGCTAAAGCGAAAGCTGTTGCCAAATATCAAATACTCAGCAGTTGTTGAATCTGCCAGCGTCCACGCACGTAAACCAGATCAACAAATGTATGGAATTGCCGAAGAAATGGCTAAAACCCCTGGCGACAACATATTTTTTATAGACGATTCGCGGACAAACTTAGTCGAAGCAGAAAAACGCGGTTGGCGAGTGCTATGGTTTGACGACTACCACCCAAAAGAATCAGTTGCTCGAGTTGTTAAAGCTCTAAGTTCGACCTAAACTACTGTTTTTTGATAGAAAGCTCGAAGGCCTCAATTTCGGTCGAGAGTTTACTAAGCAATTCTGACTGCGAGGCTAAAGTAGTTTTGGTCTCTTCTATAACTTCTGCTGGCGCGCTTTTTATATAGCCTTTATTTTTAAGTCTTTGTTCTAAATTAGTAATATTTGTCTTTATATCGTCGCGATTTTTGACCAATTTTTTCATGTAGTCGGCAGCTTTTTGTTCTTCTATGTCTATCCAGGCTTCGTGCTCAGTTTTTGTCAGGTGTAAACCTTTTCCGCTACTAACTTGTTGAATGCCGCTAAGACCAGTTAGATTAATTAACAGATCGGTATTATCTTCTATGAACTGACTGCCTTTGTGGTACAAACTTTCGTTGCTGAGCGACATAGCAGTTTGTAGCTGTCGGATTTCACTAACAATTGCCCTGATTTCTTCAAAGTCCTTGGCTTTTTTCTTGTCGATTTTTTTAACTTCTGGCCAAGTGCTTGAGATTAGCAATGAATCTTCCCACTTCAAAGTATCCCAAATCGTTTCCGTTACAAATGGCGCAAAAGGATGAGTAATTTTTAGGACAGTTCCTAGGACGTAAGTCAGAACGTCTTGGTTGTATTGAACTTTGCTGGCCTCGATGTACCAATCGGCAAAATCGTCCCAAATAAAGTGATAAATAAGTTCATACGCAGGTCCAAGTTCATATTTTTCTAGGTGTTTGCTGACTTTATCTGTGGTTTCTTGAAGTCTGTCTAGAATCCAGTAATCGGCGGCATATTGGGGATTAGCTTTTCCGCCACTGTATTTGTCGCCAACTTTGCCCTCTACATAACGAGCGATGTTCCAGAGTTTGTTGCAGAAGTTTCGGTAGCCAGCAATTTTCTCTTCGAATAGTCGCATGTCATTGCCCGGGGTCTGGCCAATAATAAAAGACAACCGAACGGCATCTGCGCCGTATTTGTTGATCATCTCTAATGGATCAACCGCAGTCTCTGGATTAGACTTGCTCATCTTTTTGCCGTCGATATCTCGGATCAAACCACCTAAGTAGACTGTTTTAAACGGAATTTCGTGTGTTACATAAGTCGTCATTAAAATCATGCGCGAAACCCAGAAGAAAATAATGTCGTAACCAGTTTCCATGAGTGTTGTCGGGTGATAGCGATTGTAGTCGACGGATTTTTTGAGCATATCCTCGAGGCTATATTTAGGATTCAAAGCAATCTCTGGCTCAATCAAAGTACTCCACGTCCACATTGACGATGAGAACCAAGTATCGAGCGTGTCTGGGTCTTGTTTCCAGCCCTCGCCGTCAGGTTCTGCAAAGGAAACTTTGATTTCGTGCTTACCTTTATCATTCTTGCGATGCCAAGCCGGAACTCGGTGGCCCCACCAAATTTGCCGTGAAATATTCCAGTCGCGGAGGTTATCGATCCAGTTAAAGTAAATCTTATCAAAGCGCTGAGGCAGGATTTTTATATCGCCATCACGGACGACTGTCTGCATGACTTCTTTTAGGCTCATCTTTTTGCCATTCCAACGCAGAGCTTTCTTGTTTACATCAATCCACCACTGTTCTTTTATTTGCGGCTCGACTATGGCTTTACCACGGTCAGAACGAGCAATATTATGTTTGTAATCACTTTCTTCTTTAACAACTAAACCTTTTGAGCGCAATTTTTCTACGATTGCTGTCCTCGCCTCTAGACGGTCCATGCCCTTAAATTCGCCAGCAATGTCTAGAAGTTTTCCGTCCCAATCAATAATTTGTTCTTTATCCAAATCGTGGCGCTCGGCAATTTCGAAGTCGGTTTGGTCATGCCA
>JBGTET010000024.1:0-9487 GCA_041747695.1 Saccharimonadales bacterium (SeqCode) | reverse complement strand
GTTTAACGGACCACGAAAAGCATCAGCTTTGGCAAGAGTCACAGAGCGAGCATCAGAAACATCAAGTAGCAGGGAAGCCGACCACAACCCAGACGGGGCAGATTGATGAAGAAGTGAATAGACTGCCCAGAACAACCGCCGAAGCTAAGAAGCAACTTCTAGAAAAATCTAAGCAGGCACACAAATTTACCAAAAAACACAAAGCTCACTTAGCGCCTTTGTTTACTGCGGTCTTGGTGACGTTGTTTATTTTGCTGCTGAACTATAACGACATGGTCGTGGCGCAGGTTAAGCAGTACGTAACTCCAGGGACAGGGCAGAACTCGCCGGTAATTATCGACCCAAACGCTGAGGTCAAAATTGGCAAAGAAGCTAAAATTATAATCCCAAAAATTAATGTTGATGTGCCAGTGGTTTACAGCGTTAAAACTTATGACGAAGCCTCGATTCAGGCAGCACTAGAAGATGGAGTAGTCCATTACGGCGACACACCAGTACCGGGCGAAGCAGGCAACAACGTGATTGTTGGGCACTCATCCAACAACTTCTTTAATGCCGGTAAATATAAGTTTGCTTTTGTGCTATTGGACCGCTTAGAAGTAGGGGACACTTTTATTTTGCACTACGAGGGCAAGCGCTATATCTACCGTGTCTACAACAAAGTGGTCGTAGAGCCAGATGATTTTTCTATAGTCCAGCCAACCGACAAACCGACGACAACACTCATAACTTGTACGCCTCCTGGGACTTCATGGCATCGTCTTGCTATCCAGGCAGAACAAATCAGCCCTGCACCTAGCGACAAACAAACCAACACAGAGCCAAAGGCAATAGAAGCAGACGATGCAAAGATCGTCCCAGGTAATTCCCAGTCACTATTCGATCGATTCTTCTAGTTGATTATGGTCGAAGGTTACTAACGTTTAGATTGGTTCGGTTTTTAGCACCGGCACTTAGCGTAAAGAAACTATTGTAGTCTTTGTCGGTGATGACTTTGTGCTTCAAACCTTTGCCAAGATTCGTTTTGTTCTTACCGTCAAACTCTACAACCTCGATACTGCCTTTGTTAGTTGTAGTTGAGAGGTGGCCGTCATCGAACCAATTTAAAGATTCCTTGGTCATACCAGTAAATTTATAGCTATAGACTCGCATTTTTTCGAAATCATGCACAGTGACAATGTCACCAGAAGTGACGACAGCGAATCTTCCAGAAAAGCTTGATGGGTAAACCTGCATTCCTGTGCCTGAGAGTGTTGCCGCAACATTGCTTTTCCGATTTTCGTCGTTATCGAGCCAAATCAGTTTAACTTCGTTGGGACTTAGAGAAACAACGGCATATTCATTACTTTCAAAACTGCCTAATTCAAGCTTGTTTGAGCTTGTAGATTTCTGCGTCAGGACTGTTGAGATTTGGTCATCACGACTAAGCAGTGCAAGACTACTGCTTGCTCCAACTTTCCGAACAATTCCAACTCGACCATCTTCGGCCACGCGATAGTCAAGAACGCCCGAGGTTAATGGCGCAGAAATAATTTTGCTGGCAACGTTAAATCGACGAAGCCGTCCTTTGTCGACTCCGTACATAATGTTGTTCTCGTCACGATCAAACTGAACATTCGAAAGCGACAACGACATTTCGGTACTGATATTAATAAATTCATTGTCGACAACATTAATTCGTATGTATTCAGTTACGTCACCATTGGTATGGTTGACAGTCAGATAGGCACTGTCCGCCGACCATTGCCCAAGTTTGAATGTCCCAATCTTGCCATTCACTTTAGTTAAAATCGCTTCCGGGATTGTTAACGATACGGGCGTTGCCTTGAGATCACTAACAGAATAAAGTTGTATGACTCGAGAATTTGCATTACCGAGGATTGCAATTGTTTCTTGATCTGATGATTTTAGCCATTCATTAACACTAGCTAAATCTGCAGACGTTTCAGCCTTAATTTCATTCGGAAACAGTCGAGGGTAATTCAGTTTTATAACTTCCGAACCGCGCAAAGTTACAGTTTTGTTCCAGTCACGGTAGCCGGCTTTCGACATTTTGATTTGATAAGTATCGACTGGCAAAGGTAGGCGAGCCGGAGTGTTATCTTCGAGCACATCGTTAACGTAAACATCGACAGATTCTGGCTGAGACCATAGCAAAACCAGACCGTTGCGAACAACTCGGCCGGTGCTAGGATCAACATCATAACCACGTGCAGCCAAGATGACTAGCCAAGAAATTGCCAAGGCAATTAGACCAAGAACCGTATATATTGCGAAGCGGATTACGGTGTGTTTGGTTTTGGAATCGAAGTCAACATAGTGCATATGCTGTTTATGCCTGTTTAGCTCTGATATCATACCACTATAACTATGAGTATTGTTACAAGCAAAATTGCAATTGATTTCGGCAGCAGCACAACCCGATTTGTTGTGGGCAAAAAGGAAAATGTCGTAGCCAATGCCACTGCTTTAGCGATTGATGACACAGAAGATAAAATCATTGCTTATGGCCAAGATGCTCTAGAAATGGCTGGGCGCTCGCCAGACACTATTACGATTGTTTACCCGCTAAGTGCTGGTGTGATTGCAGACTATAAGGCAGCCAAGCAGTTACTTAAAGTCTATTTGAGACAGGCGGTTGGTCCACTGCAATTCAAAAAACCCGAAGCTATGATTACAGTTTCTGCTTCTGCGACATCGACCGAAAAACGCGCCTTAATCGACGCCGGCAAAGAAGCTGGAATCAAGACCGTGCACTTAATCCGAACACCAGTTGCCGCTGCGTTAGGAGTTGGCCTGCCGATCACAGAACCCAAAGGCAGCGTGATCGTTGACATCGGCAATGGCACCACAGAAATTGGAGTTTTCTCGCTTGGTGGCACGGTCAGTGGGGCAGCCATACGAACTGGTGGTGCAAACATAGACGAAGCTATTACCGTGTTTATGCGTCGTGAGCACAACATGGTTATCGGCCACGACGAAATTAAGCGAATCAAGCACGAGTTTGTCGACCTGGTCGGCGAAAGTACAACTAGCACGGTTGTGCATGGCTCGAATCTTCACCAAGGCACGCCCAAAACCGTGACCATAAAACTTGGACAACTTAATCCTTATATCGAAACCGTTATTCAGCGCGTGGTTTTGGTAATGCGCAAAGTTATGGAGCGAACTCCGCCAGACTTGCTAAGCGATGTCATCCACAGCGGAGTTATCCTAAGCGGAGGGGGCTCGCAGTTAAAAGGCTTACCAGAGTACTTATCGAAGAAATTGCATGTGTCGTTTATTGTTGCCGAGGAGCCAGAACTAGCAACCGTAAAAGGCGCGCAAGCTGCTTTAATCCATCTAGAAGAGTATCGTCGGAGCTTACTCGCATAGCATCTTAATGTTGATTTTCTTGTCAAGCACTAACAACATGGTCTAAGATATAGCTAGCAATAAATAAAAAACTTGGGAGCAAGCAATTGGGTCGGGCTAAAACAGTAGAAATAAATGGCCGAAAGTATGACGCAGCGACCGGTAAGCTGGTCAACAAACCTTCACCAACAAATTCTTCATCTCGCGGTGGATCTATTGACGGCTTTTCAAAAGCTAAACCAGCCCAACGATTACATTCCCGAGCGACTAAGTCCAAGACTCTAGACAGAAAAGCTGTCAGCAAGTCCAGAAGCCAAGTCGTTGCCAAGCCAGCCGCTCCAACTCCACCAAAAGCCGTGCATCGCCACAACCAATCTCAGTCGCCAGCACATGTTGTTAATCCACATCGCCAAAAGCGAGCCAGCTCGGTTTCAAAATCTAGTTTAATCAGTAAGTTTGGTCATTCGCAGTCAAGAACAGAAGTCAAAGCCAAACCAGCAATTGCTGCCCAACACAATACAGCGCCGATGCCAGCCCAAGCACAACCGATTCCGGCTGGTGCATATTCGGGCAGCAGTTATTCGGCAAACGATTCGACTAAAGATAAGCAAAAGGTTAAAAAGAAGAAGAGCCCAAGAAGTTTCTCGGTCCGTAAGCTGAGTGCTCCAAAAGCACGATCTGTTTTTGCTGGAGCTGCTTTGTTTGTTTTGGTCGCCGGCTATGTAACTTACTTGAACATTCCAAACCTGTCCTTAAGAATTGCCGCTTCGCGAGCAGGCATCGACGCAACTCTGCCAGCATATCGACCGTCAGGTTTTGCCATGTCCGGCCCGATCAATTACAGCCAAGGTTTGGTTACGATAAACTTTAGTTCAAATTCTGATGATCGTTCGTTTAGTATTGCCGAGCGGGCATCGAGCTGGGATTCAGAAAGTCTGTTAGCAAATTACGTCGAAAACGAAACTCCAAATTACGTAACCTTCCAAGACAAAGGACTGACCGTCTACGTTTATGAAGGTTCAAATGCCACATGGGTTGATGGCGGGATTTGGTACACCATCGAGGGCGAATCACAACTTAACAGCGACCAGTTGTTAAGAATTGCTTCAAGCATGTAGATATCGCTAGTGCTTGCAGAAGCAAACTTATATATTAGTATTAGTCTATGGTAGACCGAAAATTATCTGAGCAACCCTCTGCAATACATGGGCTAGTAGCTGAGATTGTTAACCCTGTTATTTTGCATCAAGGTGCAGGGCAGGATGATAATTTAGTCCGCTATTTATACAGACAAATGGAAGCAAGCGGCTCACCAGAGCTAATTACAGATTTTCTTGAGATAGCAAAAGATCTAATCGACATGGGATCAAGAGGAGAGGAACGCGAAGAAAATGTCTTAAGAGTTGCCCGAATTATTGCCGTATTTGCAGACATGCCGGACACAATTAGCGCTATTGCACGCCACAAAGCATGGAAATCACTATTAGACTCGCACGGAATTGTAGGTAAGGCAAGATTTGGAGCTTTAAGTACTGCAATCAGACATACTGAACGCAATAATCCTGAGCTTGGAAGGATACTTAGAATAGAGGTTTGGGAGTCCCTTGGACAAAAGCTAGTACATCTAGTTAAATTTGTAACCGAAGCAACCGGCAGGCAAGTAAGCATAACGGACCTTGATCCGCTTATGGCAATGGATTTAGTTGATCTCGCCCGTGCTAATGATAACGAAGAAATGATAACTTTGGTTGACGATGCGCTCGAACTCAGCTCTACGATAAAAGACCTAAGAGAAAACTAAAACTTTAAACTTCTATCTGTTGTCCCTATACTAAGGCGTAATGAAAACAAGATTCGCACCTAGTCCGACCGGTCTGCTCCATATTGGTGGAGTTAGAACTGCTTTATTTGCGTGGCTAGCCGCCAAACACGAGGGTGGTGAGTTTTTGTTACGGATAGAAGACACAGACCGGGAAAGATTAGTCGCAGGTTCGGAAGAACAGATAATAGAAAGTCTTAAATGGTTAGGGATTGAACTTGATGGTCCAGTAGTCAGGCAGTCTGATAGAAGAAAAGTTTATGTAGAGAAGGCGTCAGAACTTGTCGCCAAAGGGCTGGCTTATTATGACAACAGAACGGATCAAGAAATCACTGAACTGAAAAAGCAGGCAGCGAGTGACGGAAAGCCATTTCTTTTTCGTGAAAATCGACCAGCTCCGGAACTACAAGTGGTTGGCCCAAAGTTTCCAATACGTTTCAAGACACCAGACATCTCGATAAAAAGATGTGAGTGGGTTGACGCAGTGCGCGGAAAGTTAAGTGCTGGACCGGAAGCAGTTGATGACTTCATTATCCTTAAAGCTGAAAGAATAAACGAAGGCTCCGGAAATGATACTCCAGAATTTCCAACATATAATTTCGCTCATGTCATTGATGACATCGATATGGAAATCACTCATGTACTACGTGGTGAGGAGTTTATTGCCTCAACCCCCAAGTACCTTGCCCTTTATGACGCATTAGAAGTTAAACCCCCTGTATTTGCGACCATGCCTCCGATTTTGGGCAAAGAAGGCGGTAAAAAATTAAGTAAGCGAGATGGAGCCGAATCGGTTTTAGATTATCGCAACCAAGGGTTTTTGCCAGAAGCTGTTATGAACTTTTTGGCTAGTCTTGGCTGGAACGACGGCACCGACAAAGAAATTTATTCCAAAGACGAACTTATTAAAGCTTTCAGTTTGGATCGAATCCAAAAGAGTCCCGCCCGTTTCGATGAGACAAAATTAAACTGGATCAACTGGCAACATGTGAAGCTAATGATTGATTCTGATATAGATGGATTAAAGAAATATCTTGAAACTAAAAACGCAAGCTACGAAGACGAAAATCTACAAGCCGTTGCATCTCTTGCTGCATCAAAATCTCGTGACGCGACTGATTTTGTCGACCAACTATCAATATTTTTCGGCGATGTTAACGTCAAAACTGCTGAGATAGACCTCGCAAATATTGACCCTGAACTGAGTGAAGAACAAGCAAAACAAATTATTGACCAAGCAAAGACCAAACTGGAATCAACGAAATTTAACGCTGTAGTAATAGAAAAATCCTTTCGCGCTCTAATTGACGAACTCAACCTACAACCAAGAATGGTATTAATGTTGCTACGAGACAAAATCACCGGCAAACGAGTTTCTCCTAGCTTATTCGAGACCATGGAACTCCTCGGCAAGGAAGAAACGTTACGACGTCTTAGTGTCGACTAGATCAATAACAGTAGTTGGGTTATAATTTAAGCCATGAAGCATAACCGCTTTATACAGTGGGCCATAAAACACAAAAAACCACTCATGATCGCGGCCGGACTGCTAGTAGTTTTACTGGTGGTTTTGTGGTTTTTGGGAATATTCAGAAGTGATGCCGTCGACCGCACAAATACCGACACTTCGAATCAAAAACAGGAGCCTCTAACTAAGGCTTCTCCACTAACTGGAGTTGAAGTCGACCCAGCATTAGCTGATCGCCAAGTAACCGCCGTCGTGCTAGAAAACTCGCCCGATGCTAGGCCACAATCTGGCCTCAAAGAAGCAGGCGTAGTCTTTGAAGCCATTGCCGAAGGTGGAATCACCAGATTTGTCGCGCTGTATCAAGAGGCACGACCGAAACTAATCGGGCCTGTCAGATCTTTGCGACCTTATTACAACGACATTGTTCTGACGCACGACGCCGGAGTTGCCCACGTTGGCGGCTCAGCCGATGCTATGGCCGAAGTCCAATCTTTACCACTGAAAGATTTAGACCAGTTCTTTAATGCGGCAACATACTGGCGAACAACCGATCGCTATGCACCGCATAACGTGTACACCGACTTTGACCACTTGGATGCCACGAGTAAGGCTAAGAGATTTACATCGAGCAAATTTGACCCTTTGCCCCGTAAAGACAAGGCACCGCTCGAGGTTCCGAAAGCTAAACAAATTAGCATTCCGATTTCGTCACAGTTATACAATATAGATTACACATACAGACCAAAAACCAACGACTACGCCAGATTCTTGGGCGGCGTGGCTCACGTCGACCGAGAGAAGGGAGCTATCAACGTTCATGTTGCTATAGCCATTGAAGTGCCAAACGCAGTTGTTGGCGGATTCCGATATGATTACGAGTTAGTTGGTAGCGGAGTGGCTTATGTCTTCCAGGACGGAGGAGTCACCAAAGGCACCTGGTCGCGCAGTAAACGATCATCACAATTTGTTTTCAAAAATAAAGCAGGTGAGGTAGTTAAATTAAATCCTGGCAAAACTTGGATAACTGCTGTTAGCCCAGGCAGCGGAGTAGCTTGGACCCCTTAAAATGGACCTATCGAAATACCACGAACAAATCATTGCGTACTTTCTGCTCGGAGCAGTAATCGCTATCGGAACTTTTTGTGCAGCCTTTATAGGGTTTACAGAATTCACCGCACTGCAATTACGCTACGCCATGTTTGCCTCTGCTTGCCTTAGCCTGATCATCTCTGCCATTTACGCCACCTGGGTATACCAAGTCGTTGCTTCGCCTCTGACTGCATTAATCGATACGATTAGAATTGCTGGTGGCGACAAAAAGACGGCTCCACCTGATGTAACAAAAATCAGCTTAGCTCGTACAGCAACTCAAACAGCTATTGCTACAGTTAACACTATTATATCGACGCAAGCCAATACCAGTAAGAAGGTCACTGCTGAGCATGAGTATATGAATACTTTGCTTAAAGAGTCGCCACTGCCGACAATTGTCTTGGACGATCAAAAACGAATCCGTTACTACAACAATGCAGCTGGTAGTTATATAAAACCAACTATTGAAAAACCCATCAACGAAGACCTAAACAAAGCTTTCGAAATTTCTTACCCGAGCGACAAAACTCTGGATTCGTGGCTGGCGCAGGCTAAAGCCAACAAGATCAAAGACACCGGAATTTGGGAGAGAGTCCGCATTCAGACCGATGGACGAAATCATATTTTTGATATGGTGGCAGCTTTTAACAAGAATGAATCACATGGAATCGAAACTATTATTATGCTGTTCGATCACACCGATCGCTACCAAGCAGACGACGCCGAAGTCAGCTTTGTCAGTTTGGCTGTCCATGAACTGCGAACACCGATTACGGTTTTGCGCGGTTACGTAGAAGTCTTCGAAGACGAGCTCGGGCCAAAACTCGATGAAGAAGGAAGACAGTTCCTCCAAAAAATGCAAATCTCGGCAACCATGCTGTCAACTTTTGTTAACAACATCCTAAACGTTGTACGCATAGACAATGACGAGATGAAAGTTCATATGAAGAAAGAAAGCTGGCTCGATACTTTAAACACCACTGCTAAAGAATTTGCTGTCAGAGCCTCTGCCAGAAACCGTAAAATTCTTATCAGCTTCCCTAAAGAACTACCAGAAGTCGCTGTTGATAAGGTTAGCATTTACGAAGTCCTATCTAACTTAGTCGACAACGCCATTAAATATTCTAACGATGGGGGAGAGATAATAATTGCCACGCAGGTCAAAGACGGTATGGTCGAGACGACGATTCAAGATTCTGGGATTGGAATCCCAATTAGCGTGATGGAGCATTTGTTCGACAAGTTCTACCGCTCACATCGTAGCCGAGACAATGTAGGAGGCACTGGTCTAGGCTTATACCTGTCCAAGGCCATCGTAGAGGCCCACGGAGGCATGATTTGGGTCAAGTCGGAGGAAGGCAAGGGCTCAATCTTTGGCTTTAGCTTGCCGTTTTATGAAAACGTTGCAGCTGGTCTTGCCAGCACTCCAAATACTGCAGATAATAATGGCGAAATCGTGCGCAGCGCCCACGGTTGGATAAAAAACCATACCTTGGTTAGAAAATAAGGGTTAGGAAATAAAATGTCAAAGATAAACAAAATTCTGCTAATCGAAGATGACCAGTTCATCAGCGATTTATATGTCCGTTCGCTACGAAAAGCCGGTTTTGATGTAACGCATGAAGTAAACGGTAACGCAGGACTTCAGCAAGCCAAAACTGGTCAGTTCGATCTGGTAATGCTCGATATTATGATTCCCGACATGACCGGTATTGATGTGCTCCGCGAACTGCGCGGTACAGACGCCAACGCTT
>JBGTET010000023.1:0-9736 GCA_041747695.1 Saccharimonadales bacterium (SeqCode) | reverse complement strand
CCTCGTTTTTTTCGATAGAAGCCGTACCCAGCAATACCGGCTGACCTTTTTCGTGCAGTTCCTTAACAGTCTGAACAATTGCGTTGAACTTTCCGGCCTGAGTTTTGTAAATCCTGTCACCTTTGTCTTCTCGGGCGATTGGCATGTTAGTTGGGATGGCGTAAACGTCCAAATTGTAGATCTGTTGGAACTCTTCTTCTTCAGTCATGGCCGTACCGGTCATACCGGCAAGCTTCTTATATAGACGGAAGTAATTTTGGAAAGAAATTGTCGCCAAAGTCATAGATTCTTGCAAAACCTCAACGCCCTCTTTGGCTTCAATCGCTTGGTGCAAGCCTTCGTTGTAGCGACGACCTGCCATCAAACGTCCGGTAAACTCGTCGACGATAATAATTTCGCCATCTTCGCTAACCACATATTCTTTATCTTTTTTAAACAAGGTTTCTGCTCGCAACGCTTGTTCCATGTGGTAGATGTCTCGGACATTTTCTGGCGAGTACAGGTTCTCGACACCAAGTTTTTCCTGAATTTTCTCGACACCTTGGTCGTTAAGCGAAACTGATTTTGCTTTTTCGTCTAATTCATAGTCGTCGGGCGACAAAGTGCGAGCTATCTTGGCAAAAGTTGCATAAGTTGAGCCACTGCTCATAGACGGAGCCGAAATAATCAGTGGTGTACGCGCCTCGTCGATCAAAATCGAGTCGGCCTCGTCGACAATCGCAAAGTTTAAGACTCTTTGACGTAACTGCTCAACATCTCTAACCATGTTATCTCGCAAATAATCGAACCCAAACTCATTGTTGGTGCCATAAGTTATGTCGGCAGCATAGGCTTCTTTGCGTTCTGCTTGTCGTAGGTGCCTAAAGCGTTCATCTTCGTGGTCTTCGTTTGTATAATTTGGGTCATAAATAAAGGAATCGCTGCCGATAATCACACCGACAGACAACCCGAGGAAATCATAGGCCTTACCATTCCATCCGGCGTCACGTTGAGCTAGATAATCGTTAACGGTCACCAAATGTGCGCCCTCACCAGATAAAGCATTCAAATAAAGCGGCAAAGTCGCAACCAGCGTCTTACCTTCTCCGGTACGCATTTCGGCCACGTTGCCATCGTGCAATGCCATTCCACCAATTAGCTGGACATCAAAAGGACGCATCCCTAGCGTACGATTACAGGCTTCACGCATAACAGCAAAAGCCTCGACCAATAAATCGTCTAAACTCTTCCCGTCTTTGATCTGTTTCTTAAATTCTTCGGTTTTGGCTTTGAGCTGTTTGTCGCTCAACTTCTTCATTGCAGGTTCTAGATCATTGATCTTCTTGGCAACTTTATCGTATGCCTTGATCTGCTTCTGTTTGGGGTCACCGAGAACTCTGGTCAGCAACGCTTTGACCATTCTACCTCCTTAGCAGTTGAGTCTATTATCCCACATCTAACGTGGATTTAGTAACTAGTTTTGGGAGCCCCAAAAGTCTTTGTCTGCCTTGCGTTTAAATTTAGCCAAAACACCTTTGCGATCAGCCTTGTGGACACTAGTCTTCTGTTTATACTTGCGTAGTTGGTTCTTTAGTTTCGCCTCAACAATGTCTACAGCAGCAAAAATATTTAGCGTTGAATCCTTGGCGGTCATCGTTTCATTAGGCAAATGCAAAATCACTTCGGCGGTAAATTTATCGTTCTTTTTTGATGATTCTTCTTTTAATTTAACTTCAGCGTGCACACTCTTTTTGACGTGATGGTTCATAAATCTGTCGAGTCGGCCGATTTTTTTATCGATGTACTTTTTTAAATCATCTGTTAACTCTACGTGTTGGGCTACTACTTCTATACGTTCGATCATATTTTATCTCTCCCGCCCATGAATGGTCTTAGAACTTCGGGCACAGTTACGTCGCCTTCAGCCGTTTGATAATTTTCTATAATTGCCAATAATGTCCTTCCTGCAGCAAAAGCTGTGGCATCGTTATTGTGAGCAAAGGCTTTTTCGCCTGCTGAATTAACATACTTAGTCTTGAGTCCCCTAGCTTGGTAGCCACCGATATAATCAGCAGTATGAGTTTCGCGATAGGTGTTCTGAGATGGGATCCAAGTCTCGATGTCTACACCACGTAGATTCGGCACGCCGACATCAAAGGTACACTTGAGCAAAACGTGATAAGGAAGTTCTAGTTGTTGCATTAAATACTCTTGAATAGCGATCATGAACTCGTGTTCAGCGTGTGATGACTCAGCGTCAGTAAAGGATTCGACTTCCAACTTGTCGAACTGGTGCATTCGCAAAATTCCTGCCGTGTCTTGGCCGGCACTACCGACTTCGCGACGGAAAGCTGTCGAATATCCAGCGAAACGAATCGGCAAATCTTCGTGCTTTAGAGTCTCGCCCATAAAGTAAGAGCAAAGCGTATGTTCGGCAGATGCTGTTAGCCACAAATCATCGTCAGCCAGCTTAAACGTCACATCATTTGGCTTTAAACGACCTGTTGCTTCGTATGGTTTTGTTCGCATCATTACCGGGGGCAGAACTGGCGTAAATGGTTTAGTCGAGACATCTAAATTGTTGTCAGCGGCAATTTTCTTAAGAGTGTCTTCGTTGGTCAAAACTGACAGTCCGTATTGCAATAAGGCAAACTGCAACAAGACTAAATCGCCCTTTAAGTACGCAAATCGCGCGCCAGAAACTTTGCTAGCTCGTTCTTTGTCGATCCAATCCTTGGCAACGCCAATTTGCATGTGGTCTTTAACTTCAAAATCGAATTTTGGTACATCTCCAACGGTTTTTAATACGACATTTCCAGCTTCACTGTCGCCAACTGGCGTGTCGTCGGTGTGAACATTTGGCACAGTTCGTAATAATTCGGAGTATTCGGCTTCAATTTTGTTCAGCTTGTCTTCAATTCCAGAAACCTCAGCTTTTAAAGCTTTGCCCTGCTCAATTTGGGCAGCTTCTGGCGCACCTTTGCCCGATTGAGCAGATAAATCGTTGTGTGTTTGGCGCTTGGCTTCTACCTCGCCTATCAGATCTCGTCGTTGAACATCAAGCTCTAAAAGTTTATCAATATCAACATCCACCCCTTTGGCTTTTGCGGCTTGTTTTACCTTGTCTGTGTTTTCACGAATGTAAGAAATATCTAACATATACTGTTTCTATTATACCTTCTTAAGCAACTAATCTAAACCGCTTAACAAGCCACGCTGGGTCTAAAATTGATAAAAACCAGCCAGCCTTTGGGCCATAATCTTTGCCCAAAACAACACGATAAATTGCCGTAAACGCATCCTTTGGTTCCAAACCAAGTGATTCTTTTAGCTCATATATTTTGTCGTGATAATATTGACCATCCTTAGCTTCATCACCTTCGATAGAATCTGCTAATTTACTCAGGAATTCCCTTTGCTGATCTGTTATTTCTGCTGTCGGCAGGCTTTCTTGAACAACAAATTTAACATCTTCTGGCGCCCAATCTGCCAACCAGTTTTTGACGTATTCTAATTCACTAACTATCAGCTCTTTTTGCTCATCAACAACATCGGCATATTCTGTGCGTTTGAGAGCTTCTAAAACTTTTTCCGGATCACCCAATGCGGCTTGATAAACCGAAACTAAGTGCGAAAACGGTACGCTTGACATGGCCTTTGCATCTTGGCCTGCTGTGGCTATTTTATAAGCCGGTGCAAAATCGTTGTCCACGCCTGCCCTTATATCGGCATCAACTTTACTAAATTCGTCGAGCATTCTAAAAAGTCCTAAGCTCGGGTCAAAATCCATGCGCTTTTTGCCCAAATATCGTGCAAAGAAGTAGCGCAGAGCCGCAGGAGGCATAATTTTTAATGCCTGTTCGGGTGTAACTAGGTTACCTTTTGATGAGCTCATCTTTATATTGTCGCCTGCTAAGTAAACGTTGCCGTATTGAATACTGGCTATTGGCGGTTCGTAACCAAAAACCTGTCGCGAAAACTCAACTCCGGTGTCGTATGAACCTCCGGCAGCACCATGTTCGTGCCAGCTGTGAGGCTCAACTATAACACCTAATACTTGCCAGCGAGCCGGCCAGTCCAATCGCCAATTTAATTTTGCTAGACCACTTGTGTAATCTATCCCCTCAAGAGTTTTGGCTTCTCGGTCCCATGTAGACAGCCTGCCGTTAAAGAATTTATTATCCTTACCCATAACCTGCACTGGTGCCCAGTCGTCTTCTAGCTTGCGATTGCTTACTTTCTTAAAAATCTTTTGTATGGCGTCAATATTTTCCAAAACCTTTTCGATTTGCTCGGTCATGCGACCGGTTTTGTATAAATCTTCGTAACTTCTTACAACTTCGACATCTAATTTCATCAGTTCGACGTATTTAAAGAACTCATTAAAAAAGTGGTCGGCGTACGTTCCCTCGCCATGTGGGTTCGGCACCAAACAAATTGGCCAACCAACATATTGCTCGTACTCTTCTGGCAAAAAATCGTAACGTTTGCGTAATGGGTCAAGATTATCAACAACGTGGATGTGCTTGGCTTGCCTGCCGCGCTGGCGAAGACCATTCATAATCATGTCCGGTGACAAGATTTCCGGAAAATGCCCAATATGATAGCTTGCGGATGGCGAAATCCCCGACGAAACTACAATCTCACCCTCTGGATAGGTTTCTTCAATTTTGTCTAATACTGGCTCCAGCCAGTAGTGGCTTTTCTCGGTACTCATACTTTGTTGTACCTTTATTACCTTACTTAACTATATTCTATTTTTAGGAAATTGCAGTGATTTTGTAGGCTGTATCGCCTGCTGGCAAAGAAATCGTAACTTTGTCGCCAACTTTTTGGTCTAGTAATGCCACTCCGATTGGTGATTCGTCAGAGATTTTGTACTGCATTGGGTTAGCTTCGACAGATCCAACGATCATGTACTTTAAGGTCTTGCCGTTGTTCTTAAGTTCTACGGTACAACCAACAGACACAACACTGTGCTTGCCTTTAATCTTGATAATTTCTGTGTTTTTGAGGATATTCTCTATCTCGGCTACGCGTGATTCATTCTGAACTTGCTCGTCACGGGCGCCTTGGTAAGCGGCGTTTTCGGACAAATCGCCCTGCTCGCGAGCGGTCTTAATCTTGTTGGCAATTCCAGATCGCTTGGCCACTAATTTGTCCAATTCACCCTGTAATTCTTGCACACCTTCACTGGTCAGGTGGAATGCCTTCTTCATATAAAACCCGCTTCCTCTCAAATATTGCTGACCCTAACCTACCCTATCGGGTTCTAAAAAGCAAGCTAAATAACAGATAGATTATGGCTTGGCAAAATAGGTCTTCATGGTTTCGGCGATGGCCGGTGCGGCGAACTGCGAGCCTCCAACGCCTTCTTCTAGCAAGAGTGTGATTAAAATTTCGGGTGATTCGTAAGGCGCATATGCCGCAAACCAAGCGTGTGGGCGCTTGCCTCCGGGCGTGTTGGTCTCGGCGGTTCCACTCTTGGCGGCGACCTTAACTGGTACGTCTTTGAACAAACATTCACAGGTTGTGCCGTCGGTTAAGACCTGTCGCATGCCTTCGCGGACAATTTGTAAGTAGTTTTTGTCGACTGGGACTTCGCGCCGCACCTTTTTACCTGCTGTGCTGGCAACGTATGGACGGAGCAAACTTCCATTATTAGCGATGGCGCTGTGGGCCATAGCAAGTTGCAGTGGCGAAATTAACAGATCTCCCTGCCCAATGGCAATGTTGTAGCTGTCACCTTGGTACCAACCCTCCCCTGTTTGCTCCATTTTCCATTTTTCATCAGGCACACGGCCGGCGGTTTCCCCCGGTAAATCCAGTCCGCTCTGCTCGCCTAGGCCAAAAGCTCGGTAATAATTCTGCAGACGTGGTTCGCCAAGACCTGCGATGTTGCCGTAGCCGCCGCCGACGGTGTAGAAATAAATGTTTGAGCTCCAACCAATTGCTCGGCGGATGTTCATTGGCCCTAAACCACCGGGTCGCCAACTGGCAAAGCTAAATCCGCCTGGAAGAACCAGTGCATTTACGTCATTTATGGTTGTGTTTTCGTCGACAACTTTTTCTTGCAAAGCTGCCGAGGCCACAACCGGCTTTATCGTCGAACCTGAAGAAAATCCCCCGCCAGAAGCTTTGTTATATAGCGGCTGATTTGCGTCATTTACTAGTGTTGAGAACTCTTTTTGGGAAATCCCGTCGGCAAACAAATTATTGTCATAAAACGGCACTGTAACCAGTGCTAAAACCTCGCCAGTTTGCGGATTTACGGCCGCACCACCAGCTTTAACCACTTTAGCCTTGGCCATCTCTTTTTGTGCCGCTGTAGTCATAGCAATTTGCAGGTCTCGGTCGATGGTTAATGTCAGGTCGGGTCCGGCAATCGGCTCTTGCTTGCTCAAAACTCGGACAGGGCGACCAAGGGCATCAACTTCGATTCGTTGCCAGCCGTTTTGGCCGCGTAATTGCTTGTCGTATTGGTATTCTACACCGTCTTTGCCGACATAATCGGCAGGCAAAAGTTGTTCATTGGCTTCTAATTCTTCTGGGCTGACTCGTCCAGTGTAACCGACAATATTGGCCAGTCCACCTCTAGCGTCGTACTTTCTAATCGGTACTTCGTCGACAGAAAATCCGTCTAGACTATTGGCAGCTTCTAGCCTGCGAGCTTGGTCGTGGCTCAGGGACTCAGCAATCACGACTGGTTGCGGAAAATCTAAGCCTTTTTCTGTCGCTAGCTCCTTAATTGCTTGCGGTTTTTGCTTAACAACCTTGGCAATTTGGCTGTAAGCTTGGTCACGGAGTTTTTCGTCGTCGGACATCAAATACGGCGTCACAGTTATCTGAAAAGCCAGTGTATTGTCGGCAATCACCTGCCCTTTTCGGTCCAAAATTCGTCCGCGTGGGGCGTATTCTACGTCTAATCGTACGCGGTTGCCATTTGCTAATGTGGCGTAGCTCTCGGCATCAACGACCTGCATAAAAAACAAGCGCACGACTAAACCAACCATGACAAAAAGTATTAGCAAGGTTATAAAAATGACTCTGCGCGAGTATTGGCGTTCGTCGGTGTTCTGGCCAGAGCTCATGACCTCTCCAGGCACCATAACATCTAGCCAACTTTCGCTATCTGCCAGCCTATCTGACAGTTTTTTAGACTTCATCGACGTGGATCCGCAACGACTAACATTAAACGCCAGACTACAGCCGTATAAAGCGTGGTCAACAGCAACAATGACAGAACTTGCACAAGATTTAGCGCATCAAAAGCAGAAATATCGCTAATCACGGTCACTAAAATACTGGCCGATGCCACTGCAATCACGCTTTTGTAGACTGGCATGTCAGAATCCTCGCTGTCGCTGGCGTAAACGCCGATAGACAAAATAATCGCACCGGCCATGTAGGCCAAAATCACCGAACTGGGTGACAAAACAAAGAAAGATAAGACAAAACCAGCAAATATTAACAGAGGTAAAGCTAACATAGAACCATACCGATAACTCAACCAAGCTACAACCAACAAACCAACTTGAGGCATGGTGCCAAATAGCGTTAATGAACCAAAAATAACCTGCAAAAGCGCCGCCAAAGCTACAGCCAAAAGTAAAATGACTATCATTGCTGACCTGCTTTGCTGACCATGACCATTTCTAGCCCTTCTGCCGACTTCCCTAGCAATAAATGGTATGTATGAAAGGTTTTGTCCTCGGCTGTTAGGCGCTGGCCCAGAACGCCGATGGTGATACCGGGCGCAAATTGCCCATCAACGCCGTCGGTGCTAACCATGCTGCCCTCTAAATTAGCTTCTGGCACAAGATCGTAGACCAAACTGCCATTATCGCTTTTGATTACCCCGCCCTCGCCGGTTTTAGTTTTGGCTGTGGTCTTAAAGTCTGGGTCGGTAACTAGTTGCACAACAGATGTCGTGGATGTAACCCTACTGATCCGCCCAACCAACAAATTATCCCAAACCACGGCTTGCCCAACTTTTACACCCGCAGACGAACCTTGGTTAATAATCAGGCTTTTGCGAAAACCGGTGATGTCTTTGCTGATAATTTCTGCTGTCACGTAATCTTGGCTCAAGTTTAATTGGTCACGTAATTGGTCGTTTTGTTGTTCTAGGTCCTCTAGTTCTGCCAGAAAATTAGCTTCTTCGTCGGTCTGGGTGGTATCAAAAAAGGCTAACTTCTCTACTGCAGAAGAAAGCGGGCTAATAGCCTTGTGCAAAATTTGTTCAACCGCTGGCAAACCAATAAAAACTCTAAGAGCCACCAGCACGATAGCTAGGACTAAAAGATTTCGGATGGCTGATGCTGTTGGTCTCACTCCCCACTCCTTTGCACTGTCTGGGCGTTATTTCTCACTAACCATCAATATTCTATTGTACTCTTTCGGGTTCTTAAGTGCTTCAGCTGCGCCCTCTACAACCGCGGTTAGGGCGTTGTCTGGGATAACCACCTTCATTTGAACCTCTTGCTTAATGAGTTTGTCGATACCGTCTATTAAGGCGCCTCCGCCGGTAACGACTACGCCCCGCTCCATGATGTCGGAGATTAATTCTGGCGGAGTTTCCTCGACCACGGTCTTTATGGCTTCGATAATTGGCTTAATCTGCGCACTTAGTGGCTTACGAATCGCTTCTGAACTTATTTTTATCTCCTGCGGCAAGCCGGTTAGCAAGTTTCGGCCACGAACCTTCATGGTTTTGATGTTTTTGCTGGAACCAACTTGGCCAAGCTCGATCTTTACCTTCTCGGCAGTGCGCTCGCCTATTAATAAGTTGTACTCGTCGCGGATAAAGTCACTAACGGCTTCTGTCATTTCGTCGCCAGCAATACGCAAGCTCTTGGCTGCGATGATTCGCCCACCTGCTAGCACTGCGATCTCGGTTGTACCGCCACCAATGTCTACAACCATGCCACCGCGCTCTTCCTGAATGTCCATGCCCGAGCCTATGGCTGCGGCTACAGGTTCTTCGATTAACCAGATCTTGCGAGCACCAGCAGATTTAGAAGCTTCTTCGACAGCGCGCTTTTCTACCTCTGTTACACCATATGGCAAACCAACAATCATGCGTGGTCGGCTAACCATAACTCGATGTTTTTTATGGATAGTATCAACAAAATGTTTGAGCATATGCTCGGTAACTTCAAAGTCGCTGACCACACCGTCTACCAAAGGCTGGGCAGCAATGATACTGCGCGGCGTGCGGCCAACCATCTTTTTGGCTTCTGTGCCAATGGCGATAACTTTCTTGGTTTTGCGGTTGGTGGCGACTACGCTGGGCTCGTTAATAACAATGCCGTAACCGTTAAGAGATACCAGAGTGTTGGCAGTACCAAGATCTACCGCAATGTCATGCGAAAAGATATGCTGAAACCGGCGTTTTGCTTTAGCCACTACATGCCCCTGTTTTAATCCACTCTTATTGTACTCACTTAGTAAGACAAGCCCCAAGCTTAAGCGTCAAGAAAGTGTTGTGATATTTATTTGTTACTGTCTACTGTTGCTTTTAATTGCCAATGAGTCCTGATCTCCTATAAATTTCAACGAATATTAAAGTGGGATGAGATTCAAAAAATTTCATTGTTTTGGTGCTTTGATAGCGTATACTATAGTTAGCAATGGGAAATGAAAACAAGCAAACAACATTACTAAAGAAAAAGCATATTAATATTGCTTCAAAGTATGATAAAACGGCAGACGCTATTCTGTTTGAGGGCGACAGACTTGATCTTATGAAGCAGCT
>JBGTET010000022.1:0-13529 GCA_041747695.1 Saccharimonadales bacterium (SeqCode) | reverse complement strand
CTTATTTACTGCGTGTTGGAATTCGTCCTGTAAATAATGTCGTTGATGTCACAAACTATTTGATGGTCGAAACCGGACAGCCAATGCATGCCTTCGATTATGACAAGGTTGCTCAGCTATCTAAAGACGAGCCTAAAATGATTGTTCGACTTCCGAGAAAGGGCGAAAAACTTACTTTATTGGATGGGCGAGAGATTGAGCCACACGAAAACGCCATAATAATTAGCACAGACAAAGAAGTTATCGATTTAGCTGGAGCCATGGGTGGCGCCAATAGCGAAATCAGCCAAGAAACTACCAGAATCATTATTGAGTCAGCCAACTTCGATTTATACAGCATTCGCCGAACCTCAATGGAGCATGGAATCTTCAGCGAAGCAGTAACTCGATTTATCCGTGGTCAAAGCCCAGAACAATGTTTGGCAGTCGCAAACAAAGCAGTCGAAATGATATCTGAAGTATCTGGAGGAAAACAAGCCAGCGAAGCCATCGACATCTATCCAGAGCCACAAGAAAAGCTTGAGATTAACGTAGATGCTGAGTTCATCAATAAACATTTAGGTTCTGACTACGAAGGCGAGCAGATGGCCAAAGCTCTAGATAATGTTGAACTTAAGACCTCTGTCTATGGTGGAAACTTGTTGGTTGAGCCACCATTTTGGCGCCGAGACTTACATATAGAAGAAGACATTGTTGAGGAAGTTGGGCGCTTGATAGGTTATGACAAACTTACACCAACCTTGCCAGTGCGAGACTTAACTCCTGCAAGGCTAGACGATAAGCAGCAGTTGATTGTTGATGCTCGCAAAGTCATGGTCGAGGCAGGAAATAATGAGTTGTTAACTTATAACTTCGTTGCCCAAGCCGATCTTGAGCGAGCTGGCTTAGACACTAAACTTGCCTTCAGGTTACGCAACTCAATTTCGCCCCAGCTAGAGGTCTTGCGAACTGCGCTTTTGCCGTCATTGCTCGATAAAGTCCACCCAAACATAAAGCTTGGTTATCAAGAATTTGGTTTGTTCGAAATCAATAAATCACACCGCAACAACCACATGGAGGAAGATTTGCCAGTTGAGGAACTATCACTGGCTCATGTTTTTGCGTCTTCGACTCGCGTTAGAACAGAAGAAATTAATGGTGCTCCTTACTATCAGGCGCAGCACGTTTTGAATTATTTACTCGATAAACTACAGATCGATTGGACAGAACTTGTTCCACTAACAGAGGTAGACGATGCATGGTTAGCCACACGGCAACCGACTTACGAAGTCAGCCGAACTGCGGCTGTAGTTTCCGATAAAGGTGTAGTCGGCGTAGTGGGCGAGTTTAAGCCAAGCGTTAAAACCAAGTACAAGCTTACAGATTATATTGCTGGCTTTGAACTCAACTTGGACGTTCTGTTAAATCTGCGCTCCAGCCAAACAAAATACGCCGCTCAGCTCAAATATCCTGGCACCCAAAAAGATGTAACGTTTGCGGTTGACGCCAAAGTCAGCGCGCGAGATCTGTTGGAAGCTATTGCCAAAGAAGTTGTTGCGCAGAAGAACATGCAAAACTCAGTCGTAATTTTAGATATCTTCCAAAAAGATGCCAAGATCAAGAATCTGACTTATCGTTTCGAACTTCGGCATAAAGACCGCACCTTGACTACAGAAGAAGCCAACAAAATTACTGATCAAGTCGTTAAGTCAGTTAAATCACAATTTAAAGCTAAGCAGGTTTAGCCAATATAAGTCGTGATAAATATCACTAATCATAAGCTTGTTAATAGTTGTCGGAGTTTAGTATAATAAAAGTACGGAAGGTGTGAGGTGGAGACTCAATAACCGATCCCTTCCAAAGGGCCGCTGAAACAGCCGGCCCTTTTTTGTTTAACCTTCTTGATAACTATGTGGTCAACAGGTTAAAATGTGTTATAATTACAGTCAATTCAAACGTAGGAGAGATTTGTGCAAGAGCTAAAACTAAAGCTTAAGTTACGTGATGTTCACGGTAAAAAGGCTAAAAAAATTATCAACGAAGGCGGTGTTCTAGGGAATGTCTTTGGCAAAGGACAGGATTCTCAATCTGTTGAGGGCGACTATCGAACAGTTGTTAAAACTCTGCAGCAAGCTGGCACGCAGCCGATACAGCTCGAGATCGAAGGTGGCAAGAACGAGCTAGCGCTGGTTAAGAAAATCGAGACCCATTCGCTAACTGGGCAAGTTCACCACATCGAATTCCACGTTATTCATAAGGGTGAAAAGGTCCACACAGAGGTTCCACTTAAGCTTGTAGGTGATGCACCGGCAGAACGAATCGGTATGATCATCGTGACCATGCTCGATACTGTCGAGATCGAAGCCGATCCTACTAACATTCCAGAAAATATCGAAGTTGACATGACCGTGCTTGCCGAAGAAGGTGACGCGATCTTGGTAGAAGCTCTAAAGATTCCAGAAGGCGTAACTCTATTGACCGAACTTGACCACATGATCGCTAAAGTTGATGTTCCTCGTGCAGAAATCGAAGCTGAGCCAGAAGAGGGTGAAGAGGGCGAAGGTGAAGTTGATGCAGCTGATGTTCCAAGCGAACACGGCTCTGATGACGAATCGGAAGAAAAAACAGAATAAACCAAACAACTCGGAGGGAATGTGGCAAAAGCTAAAGTAAAGCAAAGCAAGTTCGCAAAGTTTTCGCTATTCTTTTTTGACCGGCCATGGCTATCGGCGATTATTTGGATCGAATTAATTATTGCAGGCGTGCTGAGCTTTACGGTTTTGTTGCCACGCGAAGGCTTCCCGCCAGTGCAGTTTCCGATCGGTGTAGCTACCGGTACATATTTTGTTGATGATGCCGAAAAAGTTGATCAAGACGTTACTAAAAAGATTGCGACATCAGTTGCTGATGTTGAGCAAATCACAAAACTCGATACTGTTGCTGGTGATAACTTCTTTACTGTAGTCGCTAGTTACTCTGACGAAGAAACTAGTGCTAGCGGCAATGAGTTGCTTGAGAACGCGATCGAAGAAGCCGGAGTTCTGCCGAAAGAAGCCAACATAGAATATACAGTTGTAAATCCGTCGCAGTTTTTGAATCAGTATGATGCACTTATATCGGTTTACGTAGAAGACGGCCAGACAGCTGCCGAGTTAGAGAAAGTTGCCAGCAACGTTGCTCAGAAAATTGGTGGCTATGAAGGTGTCGGATTATCAGAAGTTGTTGAGCAGTTCGAGACCGCAATTAACCCATTTACTGGGCAGGAAGCAACCATTCAATCTTCGTTTGCAGGAGTTGGCTTGCGCAACGGCGAGCAATTAGAAATCAGTCGCTCGGCAACAATTGGCGTGACCAAAACCGATGACATCGACATTCTTGAGCTGTCAGAAAGTATAAATAAGGCTGCAGCCGATATAAATAATTCCGAAGAATTTGCCGAAGTAGGTGTGGTAGTTGGTGCTGACTTTGCCGAGTCTATAAACACTCAAATAAGCAGTTTGGCAGAAAATTTACTTACAGCCATCATCGCTGTAGCGATTGTCAGCTTTCTACTAATTAGCTGGAGAGCTTCGGTTATCACTGGTCTAATTATGGTTACCGTCTTGCTAGCAACTATGTTTGTCATGTTCTTGGTAGGCGTGACTCTAAATACGATTACGCTGTTTGGCCTGGTGCTAGCGCTTGGGCTATTCGTCGATGATGCGACAATTATCACCGAAGCCATTGATGCCGGAAAATCCAAGAAGAAGAAATCGCGAGAAATTGTAAAGGACGCAATCTCAAAAGTTGGCGCGGCCAGTTTTGCAGGCTCCATTACAACAGTCTTAATGTTTGCTCCGCTACTTTTTATCGGTGGTGTGCTTGGCGAATTCATCAGGATTTTGCCAGTTACGGTAATCATTGCCCTTATTACATCCTTTGTTTTGTCGTTGAGCATGATCCCAGTTTTGTCGAGGTTTGTAATTCTAAACAAGAAAAATCTTAATTCGAGCAAGCGACCAAATATAATCAACCGAGCAGAACAGAAAATTGGGGACGGTTTGGCCAGTTTTGTTGGACTAGCTAAACGTGGACGGAAAACTGCTATCAGTCTTTCACTAGCTATGATTGTTTTCAGCTTAGTCTTTATTGTTGCTGGAGGTATGATCGGCTCAAAAGTTAAGTTCAATATCTTTCCGCCCAACAAAGACGGCGATCAGTTGAGTGTGTCGATTACATATCCACCGAACACGTCTATCGAAGAAGCCGAGTCCAAGGCCAATGATGTCGCTGAGATTACTAAGAATTCTGTCGGTGGCTACGTCGACAAGCTGACGATCGGTGCCAGCCAAGCAGCAACCAATCGCTCGGCAGATATTTTGATTGAGCTTGTACCTTATACAGAGCGAGAGATTAAATCGCCGGAACTTTCGCGACAGCTGACCATGGCGCTCGATACTTACGGTGGTGCCGTAACCCGTGTTACTCAAATTGATGCCGGCCCGCCATCAGATCAATTTCCGTTTAAAGTACAGGTATACAACGAGGACTCACAAAAAGCTCAAGAGCAAGCCGAGTCGATTGAAGAGTTCTTGCAGGGAAGCGTGGCAACCAGACAGAACGGCACAACAGCTAAGATAACCGGCACAAAAATAAGTTATGTCGAAGATGTTGCTCGCCGAGATGGTGGCCGCTTTGTCCAAGTCGAGGCCAGCTATGACGACACAGATGTTACGGCACTGGTTATCGCTACCCAAGCCGACGTCGAAGAAAAGTTTGGCACCGAAAACCTTGAGTTCGATTTTGGCTTTGAGTCAGAGAACCAAGAATCGTTTTCATCACTTCCAATGATCGGCTTAATTGCCCTGACAGCTATGTTTGTCTTGCTAGCAATACAATTCCGGTCGCTATTACAGCCATTGCTAATATTCATGGCCATTCCATTCAGCTTCTTTGGTGTGATGGCTGGCCTGTACATCACAGACAATCCGCTCAGTTTCTTTGTTATGATTGGCTTCTTTGGGCTGATTGGTATATCGGTAAACAACACTATTTTAATGACGGATTACGCCAATCAAGAGCGCCGTGCTGGCAAGCGAATTATCGATTCTGCGGCTATGGCACTTCAGATGCGTTTACGACCCTTAATCACCACAACAATTACTACAGTGGTTGCCTTGTTACCGCTCGCACTGACTGACCCGTTCTGGGAAAGCCTAGCGTTTACGATCATATTTGGTCTAGTTTCATCAACTATATTTGTTATCTTGTCCTTCCCATTCTATTATCTTGTAGTCGAAGGATTAAGATCGGCAGTTGCGAAACGCTGGCGAAAAGTTAGGGGCAAATAATGGCTAAGTCTAAGAGCAAATCTAAAAAGTCGAATAAAGCCAGAAAGTCTTCTAAGGCAAAGAAGTCTGTTAAGCAAACCAAGCGAATTCAGCAGGTGCCTATGGCACAGGCGAATGTAGCAAAAGCTAGCATTCTAAGTTCGGCTAAAATCTCTCGTACTTTGGTAGCGACGGTTGCCATAGCTGTTGTAATCGGAGCAATCTTAATTGGTGGCGCCGAAGATAAAAGTATAAAAAGTAGTGCAAAGCCGACAATAAATCCAAATGCCCAACAGACGATCGAAGTCAAGCCACCGAAAAGTCGTACCGGGGCAGCTGAAGCTGCCGGCTATAATCTGCAGGGCTCATCACCAGACGGACAGACGGCTCGTGGCGGTTTACAAAAGCCTCAAACGGCTGATCAACTGCAACCCAATGCCAAAATCGATGACTTTGAGAATGCGGAGATTGAATAACATGCAAGAAATTAAAGGAGTATAAATGCAAAAACACCAAAGAGTCATAATCATTTTGTTAGTCGTGGTAATGTTATTTAGCGCATTCGCGACAGGACTTTTATTAATCATAGATTCATCGAACAAAGGAGATACCATGGCCGATCAAACATCACAAACCGACCCGCTAGCAGAAGAATGTACAGCGTCAGAAGAAGCTCTGGCAAATAAAGGCAACGCGGTTGGTCCATGGCCATACAAGACCGATAATGCCACCGAACTTGTCAACGAAGACTTGCGAACTGGTGATGGCGCCGAGGCTAAACTAAATGACTGTATAGTTGTGCATTACCGATTAGCTTTAGCTGACGGCACCCCGATCGAAGGTAATGACACATTCGCGCAGGGATCACCCTTCCCGATCAAACTTGAAGTCGGTGGACTAATCCAGGGCTGGATAGAAGGTATCCCAGGGCTTAAAACCGGAGGTGTGAGACGCCTCGTCATTCCTCCTGAATTAGGCTATGGAGACAGTGCGAATAACCCGTCAATACCTCCAGGTTCCACCTTGGTTTTTGAGATCGAACTTGTCGAAGTTAAGTAATTAACGTTGTAAAAAAACACCATTAGTAGTGTTTGCTCTTGACGGCGATACACTATATGCATAAAATAGGCATTAGCTTTAACAACATAAACATATAAAAAAACCAACTCGGAGGGTACCGTGTCCAAAAATATTACCATTTACACATCTAATACTTGTGGTTCTTGCAAAATGGTCAAACAGTATTTGAAAATGAAGGGTCAAAACTATAGCGAAGTAAACATAGAGGATGAGCCGTCTCGTCGCGAAGAAATGGTCACCATGACTGGTCAAATGAGCGTGCCAGTAACAGTTGTCACTAGTGATGATGGTAGCCAAGATGTTACAATCGGTTATAATTTGGGCAAACTTTCTTCAGCAATTGCCTAAAGCATTAATTAGATCAGGTTTGAATGAATAAAGAAGTAAAAAAAGCCGAAGTTATTATGATTGGTGCTGGCCCTTCGGCGCTAGCGGCTGCTGTTTATACGACTCGAGAGAATATCGAGACAATCTTGATAGAAAAGGGTGTGATTGGCGGCCTAGCAGCCATTACCGACCTCGTAGACAATTATCCGGGGTTTTCTAAGGGAATTACAGGCATGGAGCTAGCGGACGAGCTACAGGCCCAGGCAGAGCGTTTTGGGGCTAAAATTGAGTTGGATATAGTCGAAAGTATTGTTAAAGAAGGCGATAACATTAGAGTCAAAGGTTCTGGCGCCGATTATTTAGCCAAAGCCGTCTTGATTGCCACTGGTAGCGACTACAAAAAGATTGGCGTTCCTGGCGAAGAAGAATTTTATGGTCGTGGCGTTCATTACTGTGCAACCTGTGACGGAGCATTTTACCGTGATAAGCATATTGTCGTTGTTGGTGGAGGAAACTCGGCTGCCCAAGAAGCCTTATTCTTAACTCGTTTTGCCTCAAAAATCGATATTTTAATCCGCGGCGAAGCTTGGAAGGCCAGTGAAATCTTGGTCGAAGAAATCGAAGCGAATGAAAAAATCACGACTCACTTTAACACCACAACAGATGAGATCGTCGGTGAAAATAGTCGCGCTAACAAGGTTATCGGCACCGACAAGATAAAAAATGAAAAAGTCGAATTCCCGACAGATGCTGTGTTTGTGTTCGTTGGCTTGGTACCTAACTCGCAATTTTTGCGAGGTAGCCCGATCGAACTCGATGAGATTGGCTTTATTAAATCGAACTCAGATTTAATGACGACCATGGATGGGGTGTTTGTATCTGGTGATGTTCGCAGTGGCGCAACCATGCAGATTGCCTCGGCTGTAGGCGAAGGCGCCACGTCAGCCCTAAAAATGAGAGAGTACTTAGAAGAAAAGGCTCGAGCTGATAGAATTAGTAAAAAGTAGAGTAAAGGCAAAATAGAATAGTTCGTAAGGAGAATTAAATGAGCCAAGATTATAACAACCTGCCTTTCGGCGAAACGAATGAGTTTATTAACACCGTTATCGAGATTCCTAAAGGCAGCATGCTTAAAGTTGAGTGGAATCGCCACGATGAATATTTTGAACTTGATCGTGTTGAGCCAGGCATTTTTGCCAAGCCGTGTAACTATGGATTCATTCCGGGCACTTTAGACGAAGATGGTGACGAATTAGATACGCTAGTTGTAACCGGTGAGCCAATCCCTATGAGTGTGGTCGTCAAGGGCCGTGTTGTCGGCATCGTTAACTTTGTAGACGATAACGAAATGGATCACAAAATTATTTGCGTACCAACTGATGACCGTCATTACGGCAAAATAGAAAGTTACACAGAGCTTGGCGAACAGTGGCAAAAGCAAATCGAGCATCACTTTAACCATTACAAAGATCTTAAAAAACCTGGCTCAACCACTGTACAAGGTTTTGGCGATGCCGCTGAGGCTTGGAAAGTAATTTCTGACTGCATCGAGCGCTCTAAAAACGAAGCATAGGCAAAACTTGTTACTTCTTTGAGTAAACGGTAAAATAAGCGTAAGCAAGAACAATAAATTTTCTGGGGGGCTGATTTGAAAACTAAAATAGCGATTAACGGATTCGGCAGGATAGGTCGCAATGCCTTTAAAATTGCCTTCGAACGCTCTGACACAGAAGTTGTGGCGATAAATGACCTTACGGATAACAAAACGTTGGCATATTTGCTCAAGTGGGATACAAACTACGGCAAGTACGAGCACGAAGTCAGCTACGATGACGACGGAATCATAGTTGGTGACAAAAAAATTAAAGTTCTAAGCGAAAAAGATCCTACTCAGTTGCCTTGGGGCGACATGGAAGTTGATGTTGTAATTGAGTCAACAGGTCGTTTTGTTGACCCTGAGCAAGCCAAAATGCACATCACAGCAGGGGCTAAAAAAGTTGTCATCTCGGCCCCGGCCAAAGGCGCGGGAGCGACAACAATTGTTCTAGGCGTGAATGACGACGCTATCCACAATAGTGCTGACGTGCTTTCGAACGCTTCTTGTACTACCAACTGCATCACTCCTGTTGCAGCCATAGTACAGGCTAAATTTGGCGTCGAGAAAGCCATGATGACGACGATTCACAGCTATACCGCAGACCAGAGCTTGCAAGACGGCCCACACAAAGACCTACGCCGAGCTAGAGCGGCTGGGGCCAACATAGTGCCAACAACGACCGGAGCCGCAATCTCTGCTGGCGAGGTTATCCCAGAACTGCAAGGAATTTTTGACGGGCTATCTATCCGCGTGCCAACATCAGTTGTTTCGCTAGCTGACTTTACATTTTTGATTAAAAAAGACACCACTATCGAAGAAGTGAACCAAGCGTTCAAAGATGCGGCCAAAGAACCATTTTACGAAGGTATATTGGAAGTAACAGACGAACCCTTAGTTTCTTCAGACATTAAGGGTAATAGTCACTCTGCCGTAGTTGACTTAGCTTTGACGCAAGTTGTTGACGGCAACATGATTAAAGTTATCGCTTGGTACGACAATGAGTGGGGCTACAGCAATCGTTTGGTAGAAATGACCGTCGACGTCGCAAAAAGCTTGCATACTGCCAAGGAAGCCTAGTGAAGATTTTTCTCGCTTCTGACCACGGCGGCTTTAAGCTCAAAACCGAACTATTTGGTTATTTGTCGCGCAATGGCTATGACGTAGAAGATGTTGGCGCAAAAACTCTCGATCCGAACGACGATTATCCACAGTTTGCTTATGCCGCAGTGACACAAGTTTTGGGCAGCAATGATAAAGACCCCAGAGCAATTATGATTTGTACCGGAGGGCAGGGCATGGCCATAGCCGCCAATCGCGTGGCAGGTATCCGTGCAGCTGTGGTCTGGGACGAAGAAGAGGCTAAAATGTCACGGCTCGATAACGACAGCAATGTTTTGTCCCTCCCAGGCAGGGTTTTATCTGGCGACAAAGCCAACAAAATAGTTGAAACGTGGCTCAACACCGAATTTTCTGGCGCCCAACGCCACCGCCGGCGTATTGCCGAAATCGATGAAATATACGGTTAATGCAAGATTTTGTACAATCACCTCAGCCAGTTACAATAGTCGCTAAGATGTCACTAATTGTCCCAACGGTTACGGCCGAAAATCCGCACACCTATCGCGAAGAAGTCGAGCGGGTAGCTGGGCTTGTTGATAGAATTCATATTGATCTCGCAGATGGTGTTTTAGCGCCAACACGACTTATTAATCCGGTTCAGGCATGGTGGCCGGAAGCCCTTACTGTTGATGTGCACCTGATGTACCAAAAGCCAGCCGAGCATATCGAACCTGTCATTAGCTTAAAGCCAACTCTAGTTATTTTGCATGCCGAAGCTGACGGAGATCTCGTTAGTATGCTGGGCGATTTGAAAGATGTTGGCATAAGGCCAGGTCTGGCCTTGCTTGAAGCCTCTCAGCCAGAAGATTTTATGACTGAAATATTACAGGCTGATCATATATTAATTTTTGGCGGCAAACTTGGCTATCACGGAGGTGAGGCAAACATGGAATTATTAGATAAAGTCGCAAAAATCAAAGAAATTAACGGCAGTGCCGAAATTGCTTGGGATGGCGGAATCAACGACGAAAATATCAGGCAAATTAGCGATGCCGGAATCGACATTTTGAATGTCGGGGGCTTTATCCAAAAAGCTTCTGCACCTCAAGACGCTTATGATATACTTGTACAGAAGCTAAAACAGTAGTCAGCGACTGCATTTAGGTGGGCAATGAAAAAATACACAATTGAGGAGTTAGAGGGCATCGCAATCGACATCAGGAAGTCGATTATTGAGATGATTGAGAATGCTGGAAGTGCCCATACCGCAGGTCCACTAGGTTTAGCCGATATTTTTACTGCACTTTATTTTGATGTTTTGAATCATCACCCAAAAGAACCAGACTGGGATGAACGAGATATTTTATTACTGTCGAATGGACACTGCGTGCCTGTGCAATATGCGGCCATGGCTCACGCAGGCTACTTCGAGAAAAAAGAGCTGAAAACGCTCCGTAAATTAGGCTCGCGCCTACAAGGTCATCCAGAAAGAACAAAGTTGCCTGGCCTCGAGAATACTAGTGGTCCCCTTGGCTGTGGAGTTTCGCAGGGTGCAGGCATGGCATTGGTGCTGCAACGTGAAAAAGCTAAGCATCGGTGGGTTTATGTGGTTACTGGCGATGGGGAGCTAAATGAGGGCAATATTTGGGAAGCAGCCATGTTTGCCAGCAAGTACAAGCTCTCCAATTTGACCGTAATTGTTGATAGAAACAATATCCAAATCGATGGTCCGACCGAAACTGTGATGCCTCTTGAGGATTTGAAGGCAAAGTGGGAAGCGTTCGGCTGGCACGTTATAGAAATTGACGGCAATAATATCGAGGAAGTGATTGATGCCTGCTCAATGGCCCGCGCAATTATTGAAAAACCCGTAACTATTATCGCTCACAATGTTCCTGGTAAGGGTGTTGATTTTCTGGAGTATGACTTTAAGTGGCATGGTGGCCCACCAGATCACGAACAAACTAAAGAAGCTCTCAAACAACTGCGCACACTTCAGGGCAAAATCAGGAGTGAACATGAGTAAGCCAATGCACCTAGTTAAGGACGTATTAGCCAAAGATATTGTGCGAGAGCCTAATCGCAAAGGATTTGGTATAGGCCTAAAAAAAGCTGGCCAAATTAGTGATAATGTCTGGGCGCTTTGTGCAGATTTAACCGAGTCGACGCAGATACACTTGTTTGCTGAGGAATTTCCAAATCGTTATGTTGAAGTTGGAGTGGCCGAGCAAAATCTGGCAACTGTGGCAGCGGGCATTGCTGCAATGGGCAAAATCCCGTTTATATCTAGTTATGCTGCCTTCAGCCCTGGTCGAAACTGGGAACAAATACGCACAACGATAGCGTTGAATGACCAACCAGTCAAAATTATCGGCTCTCACGCAGGGGTTTCGGTTGGACCTGATGGTGCAACTCACCAGATGCTAGAAGATATTGCATTAATGCGAGCTATGCCAAATATGATGGTGATTGCTCCGGCAGACTCAGTAGAGGCAGAAAAAGCCACACTGGCGTTAGCAAAAGACCACAGACCAGCATACATGCGGTTGGCCAGAGCACCAGTTCCAGTTATTACAACTGATAAAACACCCTTCGACCTTGCAAAAGCGCAGGTTTTCTCTGTCGGCCGTGACATAACGATTATTGCAACAGGGACAATGACATATCACGCATTGGTTGCAGCTGAAAAACTATACAACGACGGCATCGATGCCGAGGTTATTCACGTTCCGGTGATTAAGCCTTTGGACGGGATGACTATACTGCATAGTGCGGAAAAAACTGGAGCTATAATTACTGTAGAAGAACACCAAATCACAGGCGGACTTGGTGGCGCAATTGCTGAATTTTTGAGCGAACATCACCCTGTTCCTATTAGGCGCATGGGTATGATGGATAGGTTCGGTGAGTCGGGCGAACCCGAAGAACTGATCGAAAAGTTTGGTCTGAATGCTAAGCGAATTGAACACAATGTGCACACGATGCTACACGAACTAGGGAGGGAATAAACATGGATCACGATAAATTGACTGTTATTGCAGAGAGAATGGTGGCTACAGGTAAAGGGATTTTGGCGGCGGATGAATCGAATGGCTCAGCTAGCAAGCGTTTAAAAGCCGTCGGCCTACCAGAAACCGAAGATTCACGCCGGCAATACCGTCAACTACTGCTGACTACTCCAAACATACAGGATTTTATTTCTGGCGTGATCTTGTACGACGAAACTTTCTGGCAAAAAACCGATGACGGCGTAATGTTTAACGACTACTTGGAGTCGATGGGTATCATGCCCGGTATAAAAGTCGACACCGGCCTCATAGATTTGCCAGGCTTCCCAGGTGAAAGCGTCACGCAAGGATTAGATGGACTACCAGAAAGAATGGAAAAGTATTCAGAAAATGGTGCTAAGTTTGCCAAGTGGCGAGCTGTTATCAGCATTGGCGAAGGCATACCGACAGATGAGGCTATTGGCGCTAACTGTTACGTCTTGGCGCGCTACGCTCGGATCTGTCAGGAGTACAACATCGTACCGATGGTTGAGCCAGAAGTACTATTTGACGGCAATCATACGATTGAACAGGCCGAGGAAGTCATAAAGCGAGTACTTGGAATTTTATTCGAGTCTTTGCAAGCATTTCGAGTTGATCTGGCCGGTGCAATTCTTAAAACCTCAATGGTTTTGCCGGGCAAAGACACGACAACTCAAGGTATGAACAATCATGATGTAGCCAACAGAACAGCGCAGACACTAAAAGAAATGGTGCCAGAAGAACTAGGTGGCGTGGTCTTTCTTAGCGGTGGCCAAACACCTGGCGATGCTATGGTAAATCTTGATCTTATCGAAAAAAACGGTCCGTATCCATGGGGACTCACATATTCATACTCACGAGCATTGCAAGATCCTGTTTTAAAACATTGGTCAGAGAATCATGATGTGGTAGCGGCTCAAGCTGTCTTTGTAAAACAGCTAGAATACGCAACACGAGCCAGGGGGGGTCTTTTAGCTGAGAATGAGCCTGTCGAGTCCGATAATTTTGTCTCAGAGGGGCAAGTTTAGCTTGGATGAGTAAAATTAAGATCTTTTCGCTGGGGGCAGCTGTTCAGGATGTGTTTTTGTCGGGCAAGGTCTTAAAGGCGCACGCAGAAGATGGCGGATTTGTCGAAGAATTTAAACTGGG
>JBGTET010000021.1:0-2358 GCA_041747695.1 Saccharimonadales bacterium (SeqCode) | reverse complement strand
GAAACTTGAAATCAAAACCGGGTAAAGAAAAGGTTTGTGCTGAAAAGAATCTGTTAGGGCAAGCCGATAAAATCGGTTTCACGCAGATTGTTGGGCTAGTTGTGGCTGGTACTGTTGATCGACAACTGATCGCCGAAGTAAACCCGGAGGCTTCAGCGACTCTTTATCCGTGCGTACACTGCCGTAATCTTCTTCATGGGCATTCGCAAATGCGAGATGACACAATTATTATCAGCACCGGGCTCACTAGTCGAGAAGATATTTATGAAGTACACATGCTCGACGATTTCTTCCAGCCAGAATTGCCTCCCGAACAAGTACGCTATGGCTTCGATGACTGGACAGTTAAACTGTCCGAATATGATCGGATGTCTTTTCAGGAGATTCAGCGGCCTCAGGCCGAGCAGCGCTCACGGGCTGAACTTGCTCGCACCGCCATGACCAGTACTTGGCGAATTGGTTAGTAGTCGATTCCCTTGTTGGCAAGGAATTTGTCGTCAAAATGATGCTTGAGCTTGGCCATGTTGGTGGCGATATCAGTTAGTTCGAGTAGTTCGTCGGGGAAATTACGGCCGGTTAAACAGAGGCTGGTGCCTTCGGCGCGGTCTTCGATCAGTTTTTTCATCTTTTCAACTGACAGCAGGCCATTATTAACGGCATTGTTGATTTCGTCGCAAATAACCAGATTGAACTTGCCATTGGTGGCGCATTCGTAGGCTTGATCGTAGGTTTCTTCGGCGGCCTGCTTGTGTTCGGCCTCGGTGATACCTTTGGCGCTCAAGTCGCCGGCGTTGTAAAATCCTTTACCGCCTTTAAAGAAGTAGAGTTTCTCGCCGAATAAGGGTTGAATTTTGTTTATGAAACGATGCTCGCCGACTTCCCAGTGCTTGATGAACTGAATAAACGCGACCGTCCAATCGGTGCCAAGTGCGCGGGTCATCAGCCCCATGCTGGCGCTGGTTTTACCCTTGCTTTCGCCGGTGTAAACAATTACCACGGCCTTTTTCTGTTTAAAGTCTTCGAATGCCATGGCTTTATTATGCCCCAAGATTCCTAACTTATCTAATTAACTTACTTAATGATTGGTTGTCTATGTTGTCAAGACATGAGTTTGGAGAGTTTTGGGGCGGGCAAGCAGCTTTTAACCTATTCCGCACCTATCTTGACAAGCTGTACATCGAATTATTAAAAGATTTAATTAACTAAGTTAAGAATTGGACGGCGGCGGTGCTATGTATGTGGTACGTGCAGAAGTAACCTGAGCTTGATAGACCAATTTCAAATCCGGCCAAGCCATAACGGTTACTAAGTCGGCCTCTAGGTTTTGAAGTTCACTCTGTGCAAGTTGATCTTGAGCTATAACTTGCTCAAAAAGTTGGGCCGCTGGATGGTTTAAGTAATGTAATCCCCCCATGACTTGGTCGTATGCCAGAGGTTGGTCAACCAGATTTTTGCGTTGAGTGTTGCCTCCAGAAAGCAAAGTAATTTTAGCTGACAGGTATTTTTTCTGATTATTTTTTTCGAGCTTTATGACGGTATTGTTTGCAAAGGCTGCTATGTTTGGAAGATCATACTCGCACTGCTCCTTGATCGTCCGTAGACAGTAGCGCAAACGTGATTCTGGTGTTATTTCAAAAACACCATCCGCAACAAGTCGGTGTGCTTGGATTTGAAACTCGTAGTCAGGAAAGCGCGGACGAGATTGTTCACCATTAAAAAACGGTCCATACAGACCGCTCGGCTCTTCGGAGAATTGTTGCCAGCTCCGCGGTGGTGATTCTTCAATCTCACTCATATTTTTATGCTAACATCTATCTCTGTTAAATGATGTGATGAATATCACACTTTAAGAACTAAGGGCGGCGTCGATTTTCGGTCGGTCAAAGCCGACGATAATGGTTCCGTTGATGTCCAGGACGGGGATGCCCATTTGGCCGGACTTATCAACAACTTCTTGGGCGTACTTTGGATCTTTTTCGATATCGAGGTCGGTGTATTTGATACCTTTGCCGTCGAGGTAATCTTTGGCGGCGTGGCAAAAAGCGCACCAGGTGGCGCTATATATAGTGATGTTTGGTGTCTTGTCTGCCATAGTCACTTTATTATAGCAGGAAAACGTCCGTGGCGCTCTCTCTTACTATCACTCTTGCGACCGAAGCCCCACTCCTGTTATACTAGCTGAAGATGAGTAGACACCCCGCCGCCGCTAAGACGACGTTTGTAATACCTTGTGGCATTGCCACTGGAGGTGTCTGTTAATGCTTCGACTGTTTGCTGCGACTGAATCTGGCATCCACGTTTCCCTTAAAGCCGAGACTATTTTTACGGTTGGTTCAGCCAACGTCACCAACGCCATGA
>JBGTET010000020.1:0-2796 GCA_041747695.1 Saccharimonadales bacterium (SeqCode) | reverse complement strand
GATTCTTTGTCAGCGGGTTTTGTGCTACCGTCGTATAGACCAAAGTACATATGAATAACATTTGCGACTTGGTGCTCGGAACCATCGGCAGACTTCAGCAGCTCAATCTCTTTCACTCCGCGATGCTTTATTAGGGCAACGGTGTTTAAGTAATCTTTGAGCAACCCGTAAGTCTTAGCAAAATCGTTCTCATTTCTCAGCACAATAGAAGGAGTCAGCAATTCCTGTACAGTTTCAACCATAACTGTATAGTCTGGGTCATCACCAAATGTAATGTGTCCACCCAAAGTTTTATCAACTAGCCTTGGGTTGTGGCGTTTGTCTGATGACCTTTTTTGTAAGAGGATTTCACCACTAGTTGTGACTATAAAAACTCCAACTAGATGTACTGCTAATGCAGGCTTATCGCCATCAGAAAATTGCTCGTCATAAAACTGTGTCCGAGAATATGATTGCGTTTTCTGCGGATCACCAATCGGACTAACTGTAATTTTTTCGTCGTTCATAGCACTAGTTTAGCAAAACAAGCGACTCACAAGATAGGCATAAAAGCGAAAACAGATCCGAAGATCTGTTTTCTAGATAAGAGCTAAAGTTTCCCCTCACACTTATCTGTGGTTAATTATATCTCGACTTCGCGTAGATGCAAGTCTCAGCAAGCCAACTGTGTTTAACAAGTGGAAAAATATATCATCCAGTGGGTAAAAGTTTCAGTCTAACTACTGGCTGCTCAAACTACTTCAATTTCTCCATCGAGTTCTGGGTGCTCATCACTCAGCAATATTCGTAAGTCTTCACGACCTTTTACGCCGACACCGCGCATGCCCGTTTGAACTGCCTCGTTGTATAGCTCCATAACAACATCGTCACGAATCACTGTAGATCCTAAGGCCTGCCGGGCAACTCTACGCTTGCCAAGATGATACACGTTACAAAAACTGCCTATATAACTTGCAGGAAAGTAGAGTCCAGGGTTTTCCAATACGCTTGGCATGGCTCGTGCAACAAGTGCTCTCCACAACGGACGAGCCAAACCAACGCAATGCCGCAGTTCATATTCTCGTGGAGTGTATTCCCTCATCGCAGGTGTTACTTCAGTATGTTTGCCCTCATCCTCTCGGCGACTGCGGATCGCCCGTGCAAGATGTCCCATGCGGTAATACATAGTGTCGAGCTGTGTATATGCATCTTCGTTGTACCGTGCATTGCAGTCAACAAATGCTGTCGGTAGTTCGCTGGTCAGTAATTTGCGACTATCGGCGCGCATTTTTTTAGGGTTCTCCGCGTTGTGTGCAATATCGTGCATCAGTACCCAGGCAAGCCTGTATTCGCCACCTTCGTCAGTTTGTTCTGACGGAATGGTAGCGATTCTCATTAAAGTATCAAACGGCAGAAGCCCTGCGTCAATATGAGCTTGGAGCGTTTGGACGATAGGCGAGTCATCATAGTAGTGATGTATCGAAAATTCGAACTTAGGTCCTGTGTCTACGGTAGGCATCGTTTATTCGGCGAGTCTTTGATCCCATGGGATGCTTTGGGTCCTATAAGTGGCTTGGCTAAATTCTTCTTGTGGTAGTTCAAAGCCAAGTGAACTATCTGTTTTTGTCCAGTCTAGGCCTGGGATATCGGACGTGAGTCTACGTTTTATTTCGTTGAATGCAGCTGCAAGCTCTTCGCGAGTCGGATATTCGATTATTCTGTGCTCTAAATGCTGTCCATACGAAGTTCCATGGCTTACCAAGTAGGCTTGGTGCAAAATATAGAGCTCATCATCACCGTCACGAACTATAACTGGCTCACAAAAGCCGCCTTCGCCGCCAATATAATCTAATGTTTCGACTTTATGCCATGTGACTGCTTCACCGCCGGAAGTTGCCTCTGTATGTATGCTCATTTTCACTCCTATGTGACTAGTTAAACAAATAACAAAATGTTTGCAAGCATGAGTAAAATGGATGCACTCAATATATGGTCGCTACAACAACTCTACTTGCTTCCAGTTACAGAGCGTTAGTCCCTTGGAGGTAATGTATCCCTTGATTTCTGGATCACAAATTGATTTCAGCTCTATCTCGCGGGTGTCGTTGTAGGAACTGTTGCTCCGCAAATAATCATCAGAGTAGCCGACATGACACATTATTTCATTAAATTCATCAGTTGCTTGGTCTATTGCATTCTTCAATGAATCTAAGGAAACATGATCTTCGCTAAGTTTACCTGAACCATCAACATTGTATCCAAAAAAGCTTCTAATGAACTTAGCATGACCAAACCCTCTAACGGGAGTTGGGTTTACTTTACAGTATTTCTTTATTGCAGCTTCGATTTCTTTGTCATCTGTCGGCATTCTTTTGTGCGTATCGATACTGTCGGGTTTGTGGCCGACAATTTTTTCGAAGAGTTCAACTTGTCTTGCTAATTCAACCTCAACGTCATCCAAGGATTTAGGAAAAAAGTGTAGACCAACCGAAAGGTCAGGATATTTTGATAAATCATTAGCTTCTTCTGCAGCAATGGCGTCGATCATCACTGTAGTGCTAGTGACGATGCCCTTAACATGGGCTTCAATAATGCCCTTGTTGACGCTAAAACTGTAACCAAAGTCGTCTGCGTTAACTATTAGATATTTCATTGTGTGAATTATAATACATCAAATAAGAATGACCTCGCTACGTAGAGGTCATTTTTATACTTTGTGAAACAACTTGAGTTAGTTATTGGTCACCAAAGTGGTGTTTAGTAAGCTTTTGTTGCGCCGTCTGCGACAGCTTTTTCTGCATTGTCTTTAGACATCAT
>JBGTET010000019.1:0-4491 GCA_041747695.1 Saccharimonadales bacterium (SeqCode) | reverse complement strand
TAATTGGCTTACCTGATGCTGAGTTAAGTGACGTAACCGATGTTTATTCGCAGAACATAGCATTAGCCCAGTGTCATGTCTGGCTAGACAGGCAACTACCGAAAGCCAAACGTCATGATATTGGCGATACTGCTGGTGCGGTCACCTACGTCAAAGAACGAACAGACAAATCCAAGGCAGCTTTAGCATCAAGACACGCAGCAGAACTTCATGGACTGAAAGTACTAGCCGAGACACTAGAAAATGACGAAAAGAACTTTACCAGATTTGTTGTTATCGCTAAAGACCCACCACCTATCGACAATGCAACAAAAACCTCAATTGTTCTAAACACAGCTCACAAACCTGGTTCACTCCACGAAGTTTTAGGTATTTTTAAGGATTTACAGATCAATCTGACTAAGCTCGACTCCAAGCCAATAGCAGGCAAGCCATGGGAATACATGTTTTTTATTGATTTTGAAACAGGCATCAATGATACCAACACTCAGGATCTGTTGAGACAGCTCGACGCTGGTGGGCATAAGACACAAATTCTCGGCAGTTTTGTTGCAGCCGAAGCCCCAAGAAGCTAGTGCTTATATACTATTATTGATTATTACTCAACTTAGTGTTATTGTCAGACTATATTTATGTACCTGTGCAAAGGGGAGGCATGATGACACTATTCTTTGTCATATACGCAACTATGAGTTGGGCGATGTCTCAACTAAGTCATGTAACTGTAGGGCTCGAGACGACAGTGCTCGAATTTATTATGCTAGGTCGCATTCCAGCGACAGATCTTTATCTTCAATTTGAAACTCTAGTGGCCCTTTTTGTTGCGCTTATGTTTGCTGCCACTCTTAGAGTATTGTTCTACAATCCTTATCCAACTGATTAAACCAGCGTCGTGTTTTCGTAGGGAATAATTGATTCGGCGTATAACTGCAGCTCTTCGAGCAAGAAAGCTTTTTGCTTATCTTTAACGTTTTCTTGAGCCAAACTGGCTAGTCGATTCATGTATTTCGCTAAAGTCATACCCGGACCAGATTTAATTCGCTGAGCACGATACTGTTCCCAAAGCGTCCGTTCTTCATCCGTTAAAGTCTTCGGGAAATTGCGAGCTTTGTACCTCAACCAGAGTTGCTTTAGTCTGTCATCGCTAAAATTTGGAGAGGCGGATTTTAGTTCCTCGGCTGACAATTTATGAATATCTATCATCTCTTTTTTGTCACTATCCGAAATAAATCCGTCGTATAGCCGACCTTCGGGGTCTTCTGGTGATTCAAACTGATTGCTTTGCCATGCTTTGGCGATTCGTTCAGGGAGATCCTTTACTTTAGCTAACGTTTTCTTATGTGTCTCAATTTGTGCCAGTGTTAAATTAATCCTATCCTGAGAAGCTTGGTCGAGTACGCCCATAGGTGCAATTGCTGGACTTTTATTTAAGTGAACAGCTTTGACAGGAATTCTTTGTTCGTCAGTTTTAGCTAGTTCTTGCCATGGACTAAAGGCAAGCCGAGCGATCTCATCGGCATCGGCATCTTTCCAAGGTGTCGGATCAAAACGCAAATCCCAACATAAGATGGCATTGCTATTGGTTGGATGAGCAACTAACGGCATAAAAACACTGGTACTGAGATTTTCTGACCTTAGCATCCCCGAACTATGAACCACGGGCTGACCCGAGCCTAAGGCCAAAATGTCAGCTGCTTTCTTCTTGTCTCGCATCGACAGTAAATGTTGGAATAACTTCGGCTGCTTGGCTTTTATGAGCTTGGCAACTTCTATTGTAGCCATGACGTCGGCCAAGGCATCGTGAGCATTGCTGTGCTCGATATTATTAGCTTTGGTTAACAACTCGAGCCTGTTCGTAGCGTTTCCTTCTAGATCAACCGGCCACTCGACACTCTCTGGTCGTAAAGCCCTGGTCATTCGCACTAAATCTATAATGTCCCAACGCGTACGCCCATCAGCCCATTCTCGCTCGTAAGGATCATAGAAATTGCGATATGAAGTATTTCGAATAAACTCGTCGTCAAAGCGAATGCTATTAAAGCCAACGACAATCGTATCTTTAGTAAAAACCTCTTTATTCAAATATTCAATAAGCTCGACTTCGCTAACACCTTCGGCCAGTGTCATTTGTGGAGTTATGCCTGTAACCATAATCGCATCTGGTTCCGGCAGAATTTCTTCGGTTAATCTAACTAAAGTCTGGAAGGGCTCGCCAATCGGATTCAAATTTTCATCTGTACGGACACCGCCAAATTGCATAATTCGCTGGTATCGTGCATCGAGACCACTAGTTTCAAGGTCGTAGAAATAAAAAGTCATGCCAACAGAATAACTTAGGGCATGGTCAAAAAGAAATTAGCACAGAATTTCTAACTTAATTTTAGGTTTCTAGTAGATAAAATTCTTAGTATATAAATAGGTACTGAGAAAATTCCGAAGCTGGAACAGTTCTGTAAGTTACACCGCCCCAAACTGGGTAATTCATGTCGGATACTAGCGCCGACCCGTCAGGGTTCATTTGCTCAACAAAGGCTACGTGGCCCCATCCACCAATGTATTTGTGCCAAACCACAGCACCAGTCTTTGGAGTTTCGCCGACAGAAAGTCCGGCAGAGGAAGCGATTGATGCCCAAGTTATCGCGTTACCCAAATTACGCGGGATTGGACGTCCAATGGCATCACGTCGGTTAGCCGCGTGCCATGTACAATAGCCGTAAGAATATCCATTGCCGCCATATAGAGCTTCTGAGCCAAAGGCAAATCCAAATGAAGGCGTGCTACTGCCACCAGTAGACTGCGTCTGTGGCAAGACTCTTGCACCATTCGGTACAACGATTTTACTACCTGGCACTAATCCGCCAACTTCAAGATCGTTAAAAGCAACAATTTGCTCCTTAACAGCACTATATTGGCTGGCAATACTGGCTACACTGTCACTGGCAGTTACCGTGTGGTAGATACCAGATACAGGCAAAATCGTTAGTTCAGTCCCCGGATCAACAGAGTCACCTGTTAAGTTATTGGCCCAGCGGATAGTGTCGCTTGTAATGTTAAACTGAGCTGCAATTGAACTAACGCTATCTCCAGCTTTTACAACATAGGTAGAGATGTCAGCAGCGGTCTTAATGTCAGTTGTCACGATTTGCGGTTTAGCCACAAACTCATCGGCTGTGTCGGCAAGCTCGACTTGTGCATTTAAAGTGTCTGCTAGGTTCTGAACGTTATCAGCCACAATCATGTTGGCTTCTCTGGCAATAGTTGCAGCTACATCGGCCGAGCTAACTTCGTCGACAACAACTTGTGACTCTCGTAGGCCAACAGCGTAACTTGGAGCAGATGGCTCTTGAGTTTTAGTCGATTGATTTCCAAACACTAGCAACGCAGCCACGATAATAAAGAAGCCTGTATGTATGGCTATATGGTGGTGCTTCTGAACCTTCTTAACTGCATCATCCTTGGCTTTAGACACCTTGGCATGATATGCGCTGGTTCGTTCTTTGACTGTCGTTTTTTCTAGTTCGGTTGCTGGAGCTTTGGCTTCAGCGATTTGATTAGTACTAATGAAGTACTCCTCTGGCGGTAGTTACCTACTTGCCTCTTCCTGTTTGGTCTTTCTCTGCGTAGATTCTGTATGTGCAGACTAGAAGTCGTCGACCTAATGTTACTTAGCGACTCCCTTATCGACAAAATTGGAAGGTTCTCTCTCACGATTCTTCGCCCACCAAGGACATGCCAGATATTACATCTGTTTATCCTGATGAGAAGCGCGAGGATAACTAGAGAATTCTACCAAACCCCCACCTACGAGTCAATCAAATTTATAATTCTTTTAAACAAATTTTAATATTTGTCAAGTACTTTATGTAGCCCACAATTTGCAAAGCTCGATACAGTGCTTTTCGATGTTGGCTTCGTGCTCTTCCAAGGTGTTAGAGAAGTATGTTGTGCCATTATCGCCAGATACAAAATACAGCCAGTCGGCTTCGGCAGGATGTGCCACGGCCCTCAAGGCATTGATCGAAAAGTTTGCAATTGGCCCAGGTGGCAAGCCCGGGTTAATTCTGGTGTTGTATGGCGAATCTAGATCGACTCGTGGCTCAACACCCATTTCTCGGGCGGCATAGACAAATGTCACATCAGAGCCGAGTTCTATTTCGGCATCTAGTCGGTTGTAAAATACGCGCGCTATCTTGTCTTGGTCTTCATCTTTATGCGATTCCTGCGAAACTATCGAGGCCAATATAATTCCATCATGGAAACTCAAGCCTTGTTGCTCGAGGCCTTGATTTATATCGTCTGTTACCAGTCCCCAATAGATATCAAATAACTGCTCAAACACAGATTCAACGGTTGTTTGCGAGTTAATCTGGATCGACTCAGGATAAATGTAACCCTCAAGACTGGCGCTTTTTGGCTTTTTGGCCAGCAAAGGGTGATCATATCTGGCAGACAATGCCTTCTTGACCTCAGTTTTTTCGAATCCTGTATCAA
>JBGTET010000018.1:0-25139 GCA_041747695.1 Saccharimonadales bacterium (SeqCode) | reverse complement strand
CAAACGTCCCTTGGCGGCATTCTGGGTGTCGGCCTCGGCGTGGGCATCGCGTTGGCGCTGCCGGCGGCGCTTTGGTGGATTTACGAATACCGTCTGCCGGTCCAGATCGATTACGAGTCAATCTTGTTGTCGCTCGAAGTGGCAAGTGACATATGAATAGACTTATCTATATATTCTCTAACAATTTGTTCGATATCTAGGCTCAACTGAAATCCTTTGATTCACCATCTTTTAAGTAGATGAACTCCTTGGCGGGATCTTTTGAGTGCATATCAATAAAGCGATGAGCAACCTCATTACCCGTCTCATTATTTAGGCCATTATGGGTCGCTAATACAAATTCAGACTCAGTAGATTTCATAAGATCGATTGCTTCAGAAAGCTTAAACCACGGCCCGCTGGTTGGGAGGGCGAGAATCTTAACTTTATCGTTAGTTTCTACAAATGAATCACTTGGATAATACAAAAAGTCACCAACTGTGACTGTCAAAACCCTGTTTGGCGAGGAGCCATAAACAACCGCGTGGTCATTTTCTGAAAGTTTTACCTCGAATCCGCCCTCACTTATAACTTTTTCGTGCTCAACTGCATTGCAAACGATACGTTCTGTTTTCAGAGCTTCGGCAACAGCTTTTGTTGAGTAAATTTTGGCATCAGGGCTTTGCTCTAAAATCTTTTTTATATTGCTTGGGTCAAAATGGTCGTAGTGATCTTCGGTTACTACCAGAATGGAGATATTCTTTAGATCCTCTGGCAAATCTGTAAAATCACCAGGGTCAATAACTAATACAGAGTTTCCGTCATCAATAAATAGACAGGCATGACCGTACTTTGAAACCTTCATACTTTAATTATACCAAATTACATACTCAAACTGGGTTCAACTTCCATGAACATGGCGTCGTCGGGCTGGTTGTTTTGAGCGTGATAGTAACCAAGTGTCGCAATCATGACAGCGTTGTCTGTGCAGTGCTCAAACGGAGCGTAGTTAACTTCAATCTGGATAGCTTCCTGCAATCGTTTGCGTAATTCTTTAGACGCAGCAACACCTCCACCTATAACGACAGACTTGGGCTGGAACTCTTCGTATGCGGCTTTGGTTTTACCAACTACATAAGCGATCGCTCTGTGTTGGAACGAAGCTGACAAATCATTAACTTGCGATTCATTTAACAGTGGCGCGAGCTCAAAACTCGGGAATGTATTGTCTTTGCCACAAATTGACTGTACTTTGCGTAGGGCTGCGGTCTTAAGTCCTGAAAATGACATGTCGTATGGGTTTTCGGTCTTAGGTGATGGGAAGTCGTATGCCAAAGAATTGCCAAGTTCAGCAGCTTTGGCGATAGATGGTCCGCCAGGGTAATCTAAGCCGATAATTTTGGCGACTTTATCAAAAGCTTCGCCAATGGCATCATCGGTTGTTTGGCCGAGCAGGCGATATTTCGTGTGCGACTCAAACAATGCAATTTGCGAGTGCCCACCACTAACAATTAGCGCCAAAATCGGGAATTCCGGCTGAGTGTCGAGCAACCAATTTACATAGGCGTGAGCCTTAACGTGATCCACTCCATACAGCGGCTTGTTTTTAAGCAAAGCCAGTGTTCGTGCAGTTAGCGAACCAATTAATAATGAACCTAGTAATCCCGGGCCTTTGGTTACGGCAATGGCATCAATTTCTTCCCAGTTGGTTTTAGCTTCATCTAAAGCTTGCTGGATAACAGGTAAGATAACTTCGATGTGGCTGCGAGCAGCAATTTCTGGAACTACTCCACCAAATTCTTTATGGATATCAATCTGTGAAGCCACCACACTCGAAAGCAAAGTTCGACCATCATCAACAACGGCAGCAGCAGTTTCATCACAACTAGATTCGATTCCTAGAATTCTCAAAATAAATATCCCAAAATATATTCTTTATGAATCGACCTGCATTAAACCAGGTGTAGGTAGAATTTGTTCAAGTAGCTCTGGTCCGCCACTGCAGTTCATGACACAGCTGCCACATCTTTGAGCAACATCCTCCGGGCAACGGATGACTCGCTTTTCTATCCTGCTACCCCAACCCTCGTGTTCAGGTAGACATCCAGTTCTGTGTAGTTGTACGGTAACATCGCCTACATGAAGATTTGTTCCGTCAGGGTCAATTTCAAGCTCCTCGCCATCGGCAGGGTAAACAGCGTGCACAAGAGCAATCTCCTCCCCAACACGCTCACGCATGCTAAGTTTCTGAACCTCTCTAATCGATATGCACCCAGAAGGTGTAGGATCACTTTCGCTTGTGACCACTTCAGTTGATGCGACTCCCTTTGCTCCTTCTTTCATAGGTACCAATTATAAACTATTTAGCAAGGATTCTCATATAAAGCCAAATTGTAATAAACTAAGGGCATGCAAGGGATTAAAGACTTTATAAGACAGGTTTTGCCGAGTGGGATTTTGAAAAGATTACTGCCGTACTGGCACAAATCACGTGCGCTTTTGGCTGCGACGATTTATCGGCACCCAACCAGAGACATGAAAGTCATCGCTGTTACGGGCACAAACGGCAAGACCACAACCAGTGCTTTTATTGGCAGCATTTTAAAAGCTGCAGGCTATAAATATGGTGTTAGTTCGACGGCGTTTTTTGACATCAACGGCGAGGTTACCGCCAATGATACCAATATGACTGTGACTAATCCGTTTCAAGTGCAGAAGATCTTATCAAAAATGAAAAAGCGTGGTGTTGAATGGGTGGTATTAGAGGTTACGTCCCATGCAATTGACCAAAATCGTATTTCCGGTATCCCGATTCTTGCGGCAGTTATGACAAATCTTACTCAAGATCATTTGGATTATCACGGAACCATGGAAAATTACGCTGCCGCTAAACTCAAAATGTTCAGTGGTTCGCCACGTGTGATTGTTTTGAACAAAGACGATGAATGGTATGAATTTTTTGACCAAGCCGAAGCTTCCGAGCATAAGTTAACCTATGGCTCAGACGAAGACGCCGACGTGCGCATTAAAAAAGCCGTTCTCGGTGGAGGTGGCTCAAGTTTTGAATTAATAATCGATAAAAGTCAGACTTTCAAGATGGTCTCGAGCCTAATCGGCAAGTTTAACGTCTATAACGCAGCTGCAGCTGTGGCTGTGACTTATGGGGTGCACATAGATAAAAAGGCGATTGTTGAAGGTGTAAAAAACCTAGAATCGGTGCCGGGACGAATGGAGATAATCGACGAAGGGCAGCAATATGCCGTGATTGTCGATTATGCTCACACGCCCGATGCTTTGCAGAACATTTTGGATACAGTTAAATCGCTGACACAAAAGCGAGTTATTTTGGTGTTCGGGGCAACGGGAGATCGCGATAAAGCCAAGCGTCCGATTATGGGCGAAATCGCAGGCAAGAATGCCGACAGGATGGTTTTAACAGATGAAGAGCCATACTCTGAAGATCCAGCTACAATTCGCAAAGACGTGATGAAGGGTATCGAAAAAGCTAAAGGTGCTGCCAAAACTCGGGAAATCGCTGACAGAAGACAAGCCATTGCCAACGCATTTTCTATCGCCAAAGACGGCGACACTGTGCTGATAACAGGTATGGGCCACCAAACTTACATGAAGTTGGCGGGCGGTAAAATCCCTTGGGATGACCGTGAAGTTGCTCGAGAAGAAATTAGAAAACGACTAAAGTAAAGTTACTTACGGTTTTGTTCGCCACTCATGATCGCTTCGCGTTCACCTGGAGTCATGACGCTTGCGCCTTGTGTTGCGTAGGCGACCGGAGCTTCTGGAGTAACTGTATAAGCTACTTGCTCCTTAGGTCCCGCCACTTTTGCAGCGGCATCATCTTGAGTAAGCGGGTGAGCTTCTACGGCTCGCATAGCAACGTGACCTAAGCCTTTACCATTACCGTTTTCTAGCTCACTCCGCATGTCAGCCATTGCAGCTTCATGTGCGTCTAGGGCCTTGCCGTCAAGCCTGTGTGCAGCTCGTTCGAGCACATCTACAGCTTCTGAGTCTTGAGTGCCCTCATCTATTTGTGAATCTTTTTCTAATACTGATGTGTCCATTTTTTATACCTTTTGTTTTGATGATTGATAAATCTATAATAACATAAGCTTTACAAAAAAGCAATAGAAGATCTAAATACTAACCGTTTTTCGTAATAATTTTGATGACGTCTGGGTTTTGAGCAAAGTGATCATCATATTCACTCAGCATCTGCAACAAGACAATCAGATATTCTCTGATCCCTTCTAGGATTGCCTTATTTCTTATCACTTCATCTGGCGAAATGTCTGTTTGCAAAGACATAACAACACATTCCTTTTCTTTATCGTTAAATACTTGGGCGAATGTCCGCAGAAGCTCCAACATAAACTTTTTATCAATTTCTTCAGTAATTGCGGGTAGCTCCTCTACTGTTCGGTTTACAGAAACTGGTACGCCTTCACGTGTGAGCATCCGAAGAGTCGTCACTAAACATAGAAGCTGAGTTTGAGCCTTTGCTAGGTCATGTTTTGCATCATCGTCCGGGTTTTGTTCGAAGCGAGCCGTAGCCTTATCCACATCAAATGTAAATGTAGCATGGTGCCTATCAACAAATTCCTGAACAGCATAAACAGGCATCATCCCACGAGGATCGTGTAAACTATCAGAGGTAAAATTCTCACTCATAATTAGTATATTTTACAATAAATGTTTATAAAATTCAATAGTTTACTTTCTCAGAAATTAAACGACCACAGATCGCGGAGCGCCAGCCGTGAGGCTGACTGTGCAATCTGTGGCTTATGGTGGAGGTAGAACTCCGAGGGCGGGGGCACGCATCCCCCGCCCTCGGTTGCCATTCACACCCCTATCCCGAGCGGGTGTGTGGCAGAGCTACCGAGCGGGGAGGAGTTCCTCAACACCCCCCGCCCGGAGCCTCGCTGCATGTTCCTGTCCGGGGCCACACAGCGAGTGATCTTCAGGCCGTTGCTGGGATCGGGCGACCGAGCAAACGTGCGGCCTCAGCCGAGTTGCGCGAGATGGCATCTCGCAGGGCGCTGTAGAGCACCCGCCAGGTGCACTCGGCGTCTGGTTGCTTTGTGACCACGAAGGCGTACGGATCGCCTCCGTTGCGCTCGAGCTTGATCACCGACACCAGGCACGGGTTGTCGTTGAGCGTCGCCTCGACCTTGGCAACCTCTGCAGGCTCCAACAATCGGGAATCGATCTCGAGGACGACGGTGTCCTTCTCGGCGTGTTCAGCGATCTCGGCCCCGCTGAACGCATCGAACAACTGCATGGGCAACTGCTTGGGCATGAACTGTGCTCCTCGGGGTTGGGCATTGAACGATGGAAAGATTATAACCCCAAAGCTATATATTGACAAATTTGTAATAAGTAGTATGATTTTCATAACGTTACGCAACTCTGTTGTGTGGCACCTTAATATCGTACATTTCTGCATGTTTATATCGGGTTTATTGGTTGCAATAGTTGTAGCCTGTAAACCCGATGTAAGCATATGACTCAAAGGAGGAATGACCACAACCGATCTGACTTGTCAGGAGACGGCCATGCGGGTGACGGTGTTGACCCCAGGCGGGTACATCGAGCGATACAAGTACAGGCGCCGTTTCAGGCGTAGTCGTGGGCGATCCCGCGGAAGAAGACGGGCGCACACCCAGCGACGGGTCGCCGAGAAGTAGATCTCCAAGACCTCTGGTAACCAGCGTCGTCCCCGCGTGGGATACGACAGGCTCGGTGGAGGACCCGCCTCCTCTCCCAAAGCCAGCTGGAGCCAGTCCAGGGGGTCGGGAAGGGTGTTGGCGCCCTCCCTAGGTGAAAGCACCTGACCCGACCCCCTGCGAACGCAAAGAATTGGCTGTCCGCGTCATCCTCCCAGGAGCGCGAAGCAGCCGACCGGAGGGTCGGAGTCTAGGCAACCAACCCCCCCGGTTGCCGAAAGCTCCGGCCCTCAGGGTCACAGAAATGCACGATACGAAAAAGCCGCCCCTAAGGGCGGTTTCGTCATTTTATAGCATTTTATTAATATCATGGGTTGAGCCCGACCACTTACGAGGAAGTGTGGTCGGGGTGCACGTTGCTGTCGCGTGTCCGGAGGAGAGCCTTGCGGCCCTCCTCCGGAACAGCGAGCTTCAAGCTCGGGCTTGCTCCGGCTGGGGGACCGGATCTGGCGCCGACGCCTCAGCCAGCTCAAGCGTGGCCTGACACATCTCGGCGAGGACGTGGTTGAACGCATCGAAGATCTGCACGTCGATGCCAGCGGGGATCGCCCGCTCGCACCGAAGCTCGACCATTCGATCGGTCACGCCGCAGTCCAGCTCCACGAAGGTGCGCTTGTGGGCCTTGACGAACCGCGACTTGCGGGTCACACGGTTGCCCTTGGCGTTGATCCACGTGAGCTTGCACTTCGTCGACGTCGACTCGACGTCGACGCCTGCGTGTTCGTGCTTGTGGAGGCAGACGTGGCGGTAGATGTTGTCATCGCCGTCCTGCCACGCGTCCACGTGGTCCTCGTTGCGCTCGGTGCCGATGAACACCCTGCCGGTCCTGATGTTCCAGACGACAGGCGTCACCACCGTCGTTCCCTTGCGGGGGAGGATGATCCTCCCGTCCGCATCGAGCGACAGCGTGAAGTACGTGTTCTCGGCTGCCGCCTTGATCATCCTGAGTGGCGGGCGACCTTCTCCTTGCGGACTCTTCCAGAGTCCTCGGGCGAAGGTTCCACCGCGACCAGGCCTGGCTGGGCTGTAGCGCCGGCGCTCTGCGCCGGTGTAGCGCTCGTCGAGCTCCAACAGCAAGGTGCTATCCGTATCAACTCTTCTCTTGGGCATGGGCATGGGGTAATGCGTCCTTCCTCAGACGACTTGATTGATTGGGATAAACTTTAGAGTAGCACAGACTACTATGGATTTCAATTAGTAATTATGTTATAGTATCGGATATATGGAGACCACGTAAAATGCCTCTACGCGAAGGTGCGGCAGAAAGCCTACCAGATGGTCCTGAACTTTATACGGTTGAGGATTTTTTTGATTTACTCAAACAGCAAATGCGGGATGCGTTATCTCTACAACAAGACTCCGATAAACGTAAATTTGCAAAGGACCAGACTAAAAGGCCTGATGTATTAAGACATCCTTCTAGTTGGGTGACAGATTTAGATGCTAATCGAGACGATAGTTTGCCTGGACAAAAAAATTACAGTTTTATTGCAAAAACACGTGATCACATAGGCAATGCGCATGCTGTAGCAGTGCTACAAATGCCAGCAATTCATCGGGCTGGGAGCATAGAACCCGAGGAAGCCGCTATGATTAGTGAGCTTATGGCCACTCAAATTACCGTTAGCATTAAGCTTCCGGATATAAAAAGCCGAATTACCGACGACGTTATCAATCAAAGCAAGAGGTTTGTCTTGCGGGTCACAAACCAACAAGATATGACCGATACTGTTTACATCCTTACCGAAGAAGGAATTTACCATTCTACTGATGCACCTACCGAAGTTGAAGACGATATTGATAATGATGCAATTTTCGTAAGTGCACAAGAGGAACTAGCTCGACTAGACGCGGGCCTAAGTATTCTTGATGAAAGTGGCTGGGAACTAGAGCTAAACGCCATGAGCGAAGAAAGTGCAGTCGAGATAGATGGCTGGGCTAGAGTTGTAGAGCTGTACGCAGCGCATCAATTTACCCGCGGCTAATATTTGTTGACATAAAAATCGCACAGTATTAGTATATTTCGAGTTAGCACTCTCAACCTTTAAGTGCTAAAATGTATGTAAAATGTGAACATTAATGGAGGTCACTTATGTCAGTTAATATTAAACCCCTAGCCGACCGCGTAGTCGCTGAGCCTGTTGAGGCAGAATCTAAGACCGCATCTGGTCTGTACTTGCCAGGAAATGCTCAAGAAAAGCCAAAAGTCGCTAAAGTTGTGGCAGTTGGTCCGGCTGTAAAAGACGTTAAAGTTGGCGATAAAGTTATTTACGGTGGTTACAGCAATACCGAAGTTAAAGTTGATGGCAAAAAGTATCTAATCATTAAAGAAGAAGACGTTTTAGCAACGGTTTAGATAATTCTGTAGGAGGAAATTACATGGCAAAGAAAGTATTTTATGACGAAGACGCGCGAAGACGAGTTTTGGGCGGAGCCCAAGCTCTATATGATGCAGTAAAGGTAACAATGGGGCCAAAAGGACGCAATGTTGTGATTAGTAAAAGTTACGGTGGGCCAACAGTTACTCATGATGGTGTAACAGTAGCCAAAAGCGTTGAATTACCAGAAGATGATGACGAAACGCTAGGTTACAGCGTTGGCGCAGAGCTGATTAAACAAGCTGCCAACAAAATGAATGATGTTGCTGGTGACGGTACAACTACGGTTACAGTTTTGACCTATCACATCATGAACGAAGCTAACAAGCTAGTTGCCGCTGGGCACACCCCAATGGAACTGCGCAAAGGTATCGAAGAAGCTGGTGCAGAAGTCATTAAAGAACTAGCTAAATTATCTGAAGATATTGGCAGCAAAAAGGTTCGAGTAGCCGAAGTCGCAACAATCTCTGCTGGTGATAGCAAAATCGGCGATTTAATCGCTAATGTCATCGAAAAAGTTGGCAAAGAAGGTGTAATCACCGTAGAAGAAGGCCAAGGCCTAGAGATGGAAAGCGAAGTCGTGGAAGGCTTTACACTTGACCGCGGATTTATTTCGCCATACATGGTGACAGATCCTTCACGAATGGAAGCTGCTTACGACAAGCCATTAATTTTAGTAACCGACAAGAAGATTTCTTCTGTCCAAGAGTTCTTGCCTCTGCTAGAAAAAATTGCTCAGGCTGGTAAAAAAGACTTAGTAATTTTTGCCGAGGATGTTGAGGGCGAAGCTCTTACAACCTTGGTCCTAAATCGCCTAAAAGGTACATTTAACACCTTAGCGATCAAGGCTCCAGCCTTTGGCGATCGACGCAAAGAAGTCCTCGAAGATATCGCAACCTTAACCGGTGCCAGACTGGTTTCTGAAGACCAGGATCAGTCTTTCGAGGAAGTCGAACTAAGCGACTTAGGTTCTGCACGTAAGGTAATTGCCGATAAAGATAACACCACGATTATCGAGGGCGCCGGAACAGTTGCTGACATTAATGCCCGAATCGGCATGATTAAAAAGCACGCCGAGCAGTCAACTTCGGAATACGACAAAGAATTCTTAGACAAGCGAGCTGGTGCATTGAGCGGCAAAGTTGCTGTCATCAAAGTTGGTGGCGCTACCGAGACCGAAATTGAAGAAAAGAAATTCCGTGTAGACGATGCCGTGGCATCTGTTAAAGCGGCGTTGGACGAAGGAATTGTGCCAGGTGGTGGAGTAACTCAAGTTGACCTATCGCAAACGATTAACGTTACTGGCAGTGACTCTAAGTCAGCCGGGCGCAAAATCCTTAAAGATGCACTTGTACAGCCATTTAGACAGCTAATGTCTAACGCTGGCCATAACCCAGATGAACTGTTGCCGAAAGTAATTGCCAGTACCAAAAAGGGTCAAGGTTTTGATGTAAGCAACGCCAGCAAACTAGTAGATCTAAAGTCTGTAGGAGTAATTGACCCAGCTCGCGTAACCAAAGAAGCAATCCAAAACTCAGTTTCTATCGCCGGGACCGCGATTACAATGGGCGCCTTAGTTGTAGACATTCCAGAGAAAGAAGAAGCACCAGCTATGGGTGGTGGTATGGGCGGCGGAATGCCGGGGATGTTGTAGCATCATCGATGCAAATTGTAGCAGAGTCCACCTGAATACTGATCTGCCATGTGTGCAAGCGTTGCCAGAGGTCCCATGACTCGTACCTCGGGGCTGTAGTCGGCATCTCTCAGTCCTTCGACAAAGCGCATGGCGTTGGCTTGGTTGCTAGTTAAGACTATTCCATAACATTCTAGTATCGCTTGTCTGAACTTTTCCCTTGCCTCCTTGTCATTAAAATTACCAAAGGCCTTTTTGGATTCCTCATCTGTTTCGCGAAAGCAAACTTCACCGTCTCGAATTTCATAAATAAATGGTTTTTCGATGTCGTGAAGAGCGCCAACTGCCAAAGCATCAGAAATAGTAAATCTTTCGTCAGGATGGAGTGCGTCAAGAACTCCACATATCTCCAATTGCGTGAACATAAACTCAACAAAAGTATTAAATTGCGCAATGTGATCTTGATATCCACCTATCCAAGCTTGATGTTTTTTCCTTGAGCCTGGCGCCGTAGCAATATAGAACCAATTTTCTTCGTATAGAGCCTGTATGGCTTGACCTTGTGAACCTTCGATTTGCGATATTCCGGCCTCAAACAACCAAGTTTCGTCTGGAACATCGATTAATTCTCTTTTTCCTAATAACTCTGTCATAGCATCACCTCCAAATTAGATTTGTTGATGCTGCCGGCAACGAACTAAGCATGCTCCTTGTCTCAAAATATTTCTAGATAGTACATATTGACTCAAATTAGATTGACATGACAGTTGCAAATGATCTGTTATTATTTAGTCATGCATATTGTCCAATCTAAAATTCTTGATAAACTAACCTACGCCAAGGAGCTAAGGTATTCGCAGATTAGACCTCAAAGAATTGAGAGTAATTTATTTGCGTACCATCTAAAAGAGCTACTTAAAGATGGCTACATCGAAAAAAACGACAAACTATATACGCTGACAGCCAAAGGCAAATCTCATGTCGATAAAATTAGCCACCGTTCGCTCAAAGTTCGTCAGCAACCGAAGATTATTACACTTTTGGATATCACTAACAGCAAGGGCCAGACGATGATTTACCGCAGAAAACACCAACCGTTTATTGGTATGCTGTCTTACCCTTCCGGTAAGCTGCATATGTACGAACATATTGCCGAGGCGGCTAATCGCGAGGTTAGAGAAAAGCTTGAATTCAGTAAAGTTACGCTTGAGCACAGAGGCATAGTCTATATGGCTTATCGTGAGGATGGCGAAAACATCAGCCAAGTACTGGCACACGTTTTTCACGGTGCATATAATCACGAATTCGAACGCGATGACACCCTAAGAGCTACAAGATTTTGGGCTGATCCCAAAAAATATGACAAAAAAGAATTTGTGCCCGGTTTTTGGGAAATAAAAAAGTTACTCAAGCAAAAAGACTTCTTTTTCGACGAATTCTTCTTTGATCTAAAAGATTATTCTTGATCTGGTTGGTTTTGAGTCAAATAGTTAACTTCGTTAACGACGTCGATTAGAGCACGGGCTTTTTTGTCGGGGTCAGGAATCTCGTTCGCGGCATCGTAAGCTGGTTTGATCAGTCTTTTGTCGTCGCTGGCTCTAATAATCATCATTAGGGTGTCGAAACGCTCTTCTGCGGGTAGTTCGATTTTATCGACAATAGGAGTTAACTGCTCCAATGCCTGCTGTTTAACACCTAGCAGTTCTTCATCGTCGCCAGCTCCAGCTTGCACATTTGGCGGCACTGCTAATGTTTGTGTTGCGTTATCATCAGCTGGGTCATCTGTTGCAACAGGATCAGTAAAAACTGGCGTAGGATCAACAGGGACGGGCGTAGGAGTAGGATCGGCAACTGGAGTCGGCACTGCAGCCTCATTAGCTTCTTCTGCTGCAGCTAATTGATTGATGTCAATCGGCGGCGTTGGTGGAGTAATTGGCTCAACGCTTACTCTGGACATAGGATTAAGCTTTGCTTCTTCGGGAGGCTCTGTGCTAGGCGCAGGTTGTGATGTTAGCTCCAGAAAGGCGCTATTGTTGCCAGTTAAGGGAGACGCCACCTCATCTGCAGTAGCGGCAGTGTTGTCTGGCTGCACAATCGCACCAGGCTGAGTTGCAGATTGATCAGATGTTAAACCCGCGTCGTTCGCTGGCTGATCGACTACTGGTTGTGTTGAATCGTCCAAAATACCCCACCGTATAGTTAACTTCTTTAGAACTAGAATACCATAAGCGACTAGTGGTGCATATAATTTGTATAAAGCAAATTAGCGAAGCTAAATTATTGATAGTATAATTAGTCCAAACGTAAGGAAAACATTGTTAGACGATCTTAAATTTATTGCTCAGCGTGATGGTTCTGATGCATTTGGCGTGGCCACTAAGCAAGCCCAGGAACTTTTGTATAAAGATTTTAGCTTAGAGTCTGTTTCTAAAGATAAACCGGCCAATGTAGTTTTTTCTGGCATGGGCGGATCAGCCCTGGCCGCGCTAATTGTACAGAGGTGGCAGCGTTCTATGTTGAGCGTTTCTTTCGAAGTTATTCACGATTATCATGTTCCAGCATATGTAGGCGCAAACACCTTATTTATTGCATCAAGTTACTCAGGCAACACCGAGGAAACCATTGCTTCGCTTGAAGAGGCTATCGAAAAGGGTGCTCGGATTGTGGTTATTGCATCTGGTGGGCGCCTGCAGGAAATTGCTAGTCAACAGAATCTGTCATACATTGGTGTGCCGTCAGGCATGCAGCCCAGAATGGCCGTAGCATACGACGTTAAAGTCATTGCAGCCGTATTCGATCACGTAAGATTGACGGTTAACGCAGCAAGTGAGATTGAATCTGTGGCTAGTTGGCTAAGCGACGAAGCTCAAAAATTAGTCCCAACTGTTGGCACTTCACAAAACCAAGCTAAGCAAATAGCTGAGAATATTGTTGGCAAAACAGGGGTCATTTACGCCGGACCACTACTTGGACCAGCGGCTTACAAATGGAAGATCAGCCTAAACGAATCGTCAAAAAATCTGGCATGGAATAACGAATTCAGCGAATTTAATCATAACGAAATTGTAGGCTGGACTTCACATCCTGTCGAAAAAGTTTTTGCGATAGTTGAACTCCAAAGCGACAAAGACCACCCTCAGATTAAAAAACGTTTTGAAATTTCTAACAGACTTCTGAGCGGGCAAATGCCGACACCTATGATTGTTCAGGCACAGGGCGACTCACACATTGCACAACTTCTTTGGACAGTACAACTTGGCGATTTCGTCAGTCTTTACCTAGCCATGCTTAACAATGTCGATCCAAGCCCTGTCGACATTATCGAAAAGCTTAAAAAAGAACTCGTAGACTAGAGAGTAGCGACTTCAATTAAGATTAAGACGCGCTTCGCTGCATGCGTTTGCCGCGTCGTAGGTTAATTGAAGGCGGTGCGATTCTTGTTACAGTTTGTCTACTCGTGACGTAGAGCTTCGACAGGGTCTAGGTTTGATGCTCGGAAGGCTGGGTAAAGTCCGCCGAAAGTACCGACAAGTGTACTGATGATCATGACGACTAGCAGGGTGTTTATCGTGTAAATTGGGGTGATGTCTATGCCAGCTTTAACCAAGAAGCCAAGCAGGAAGCCGACTAGAATTCCTAGAACTGAACCGGCCCAACTAAGCACTACTGCTTCAATCACAAACTGCGTTCGAATGTGATTCGGTGAAGCGCCAATACTTTTGCGGATGCCGATCTCTCTGGTGCGTTCGGTAACGGTAATTAACATGATCAATAAAATTACGATTGCGCCTACGAACAGCATTATGAAGGAAATCACCTGTGAAAAGCTCTTTATTAAATCAAATATTCCATTGGTAGTTTCGATAAGTTCGTCCTGCTTTAGCACTGTAAAGTCTTCTGTTCCGCCATGATTTTTAAGTAAAACAGCTTCAACGTCGTCAAAAACCTCATCAGCATCATAGCCATCTGCAACCTGAGCATCGATTTCCTGTATTAGCACAGTCCCGCCATTAAGTTTCTTGCCAGCAGCAAATGGTAAGAAGACCGAATTATTAAGGTTTACCCCAAAATCAATCGAACTTTTTTGCTCCTTCATGATTCCGACAACTGTAAAATCCTGATCTCGAATTTGAATCGTGCTGCCAAGATTGTCTTGTCCGGCCAGTAATTCATCGACAACTCCGCTACCTATAACCACAAATCTATCATTTCCGTCGTCTGTAAAGAATTGACCAAACTCTACTTCTTGGCCTAGAGCTTCCGAATAATCCTCGTTTGTGGCCATAATCAGGCCGCCCTTGAGTTCAGTATCATCTTTAGTAACTGCGCCAGTAATTATCATCTGTGGGGCCGCAGCTTTCACGCCTTCAATTTTACGAATTGATTCCAAATCTTTCTCTGTCAGTGTCGATGCACCAAAGGTAGCGGCGAAGTTAAAGCTGGTTATCTCGCCACTTTCATCGCGTTCAACCGCTTTGCCTGAGTTAACTGTTAGCAAGTTTCCACCAAGCGAGTTAATTTCGGACGAAACAGCAGATTTAAGACCTTCAACTGTCGTAGTAATAATTACGAATGCCGCAACCCCAACAATAACCGCAAACATTGTTAAAAATGATCGCATTTTAGCTGATCTAATCGAAGCAATTGCCAACTTGAGGTTAATTCCCAGCATCATGACTTGGCCACATTCTTCTTTTTAGCAGCTTTTTTCTTCTTGGGCTTAGATTTCTTTTCTGGTTTAGCCTCTGCCTTAGATTCTGCTGCAACTTTTTTAGTCTTTCCGAAAGGTACGCCATATGCATCTTCAATCTTGCCGTCGCGCATAAGGATTACTCTGTCGCAGTAAAGTGTTAATTCAGGATTATGAGTCACCATAACAATTGTGTTGCCGCCCAAATGGATTTCGTGGAGTAATTTAAGGATATTCAAGCTAGCCTTTGTGTCTAGATTTCCAGTCGGCTCGTCAGCTAAAACCATGGACGGTTTGTTGGCCAGCGCTCGAGCAACTGCAACTCGTTGAACTTGTCCGCCAGATAACTGGTTAGGAAAGTAGTATTGTCGATCGTTAAGGCCGACGTTGTCCATCATTTTGGCTGCAAGATCCATACGCTTAACGTGTGAAACACGGTTGTACATAAGAGGGAGCGCGACATTTTCGACAGCATTCATTCGAGGCAAAAGATTAAACGACTGAAAGATAAAACCAATATTCTCGCGGCGGACTTTTGCTTGCTTCTTTTGATTCAGTTTTGATACGTCCTGACCATCAAGCAGATAAGTTCCGTGAGTTGGACGGTCAAGCAAGCCAATAATGTTCATTAGTGTCGACTTGCCAGAACCACTTGGCCCCATAATAGCAACGAACTCACCTTTATTGATCTCTACATCGACATTATCAAGAGCAACGGTCGTGGCATCGCCAAAACCATACACTTTGCTTAACCCCGTTGCTTGTATGACACTCATTTCATAGTCATTATAGAGTTGAACGCCAAAAGTTCAAAGTGTTAATTTGTTTGATACAATCAAGAACGCTGGAGAGGTGCAGGAGCGGCTGAACTGGCACGCTTGGAAAGCGTGTAGACGGGTCAAACCGTCTCGAGGGTTCGAATCCCTCTCTCTCCGCCAAGAATATAGTTCGGATCCGACCCGTCCTCCTAAAGTGACTACTAAAGGAGAGGGTCGTTTTCATTGAGCCTGAAATGTTATGAAAAGAGCCTAGTTCTGCCATTCCCGCTCTTTATGGCAATGGAATTCGAACTAACTTATTTAAACTTTTTAGACCGTGGTTTTCGTTCTACATAAACCTTTAGATCTTTGAGAAAAATTTCGCCGTTTACGTATTTTAGTATTTCTCGTTTTTCTTCTCTCGTTCCGTTTTGCAATACGTATTTGGCGTAGGCCTTGAGATCGATGGCTGGTTTCTGGATTAGCTCCTCGCCTATATAACCAAGGACTCCGTTAAACCTTTGGTATCGCTCTAACTCATCCTTGAATTGTTCTTGAGCACCTATTTCGTCCAGTTCTAGTTCGTCAATCAACTTCAGGAGCTCGTTCATCAGTTCAGCTTCACGAATGTAGGGCTGGATACAGTCAAGATCATTGGCTCGGCCGCAGTGGTAGTACACGTATCGTCTGACCTCGCCAGTAGTTATGAGTCGCTTCATATGTTCCTCAGCGGTTATGCCCGTCTTACAGACTCCACACTTGAGTATCTTGGTGAAGCCGAATTCTTTACAGCCTGTACGTAATTTCGGTACTACAGTGAGTTGTGTTTGCACCTCATCAAACAATTGCTTTGTAATAAGTGGGTTGTGTTTGCCCTTGTGCATCTTTGGATCTGTTTTTGGGTATTGGAACTCGCCGTAGTAGAAGGGATTCTGCAAGGTTCGGTAAATATGGCTCAGAACCAGTCTTTTACCTTGTCTAGAGCGAAAGTCTATGTCATCTAGCCAGCGTTTTACATCACGGCCAGTGTAAGCTTGTTTGGCGACACGCTCAAACATTTCTGCCATGATGGCTGACCGTTCTTCGTCGATAATAATCTTTTCTTCACCAAGTCCGTTATTGAGATAGCCAATCGGTGCTTGGCCTGGACGCCAGCCGTTGGCGGCTTTGTTGTGAAGGCCTCGGATAACATTGAGGCCACGATTATCGTTCTCCAGTTTGGCTTGAGAGCCGAGGATCATGAGCAGAAATTTCTCATTTGGCGAGTTGGTGAAAGTTTGGCCGTGAGTACGGATCTCCGTCAGCTTTCCTTGATCCATAAGATCCACCAGAATACCGAGATCGCCAGCGTTTCGACTTAGTCGATCAGGAGCCCAGGTCACAATTCCATTGAAGTAGCCAAGCTGGATATCTTTGATGAGGCGGTTATACACTGGACGAGTACCTGATTCTTTGGAGGAATGGCTTTCTTTGCGAACTTCGGTTATCTTTATGCCCCAATGGTCGGCAAGTAGCTCCATTTCTTTGACTTGTTGCTCGATTGATAAGGCTTGGCGTTCGTCTTGCTCGGAAGATTTACGAGCATACAGACACCAACGGATGGTTGCAATTTTTGGTGTTGGCGGTATCTGTTGAGGCAGTGTTGATTCCATCAAGTACAAGGTACCGCTGCACCCCAGTTAAGTCTAGGCTATTTAGCTACTCTTGCAATCAGCACAATAACCACTCAACTCGACTGAGTGTTGTACTATCTCAAAGTCATGCTCTTGCTCAAAATCCTTCAAATGATTCTCAAGTTTTTCGCTTTTTAGACCTATGGTCCTACCGCATTTAATGCAAGTGAAGTGATGGTGGTGAGCAGAAAAAGCCTCACTGAGTTCTATTTTACTTTTGAAGCCCGTCCACACGCGGTGAGCAACACCAACCTTCTCAAATAAATCTATAGTCCTATACACGCTAACTTTATCCACGTTCTTCAGCCTGTCCGCTAGCTCAATTATAGTTATTGGCTCTTCGGCTTTTCTTAAAGCCTCGAACACACGTGTGCGTTGGCTAGTAACGCTATATCCTTGCTCGCCTAGTAGTTTTCCAAGCCGTATTTTGTTATCCATATTGCAAAATATAACATTTCTGCAACTAATTTGCTATTACTACTGTTGGTGCCTAAACTTGCATGTAGATAACTATGAAGATTTACGATACTTTTCAACTATTCTGGAATGACTTTTCCACGACACGACCAAACACACACGGCTTTCACAACTGGCAGGTAGCTCAGATACTTCACACAAGTGATCAGAGCTATGCAAGACAACTATCCAGCGGCAACGATGAACTTGGCTTTCAACCCCTATCCGTGACAATGGCTAACCCTTTTACTAAAGAGTCAAAGCAGATTCTTATAAAGGACGTTAATGATGAGCTTGCAAACAACTTTGCACACCACTGCAGAAAAGCCTACGTATCAAATCTTGGTTCACGCTTTGGAAACTTCAAACCTGACACATTCCATGCCTTTGCCGAATATGATAATTGGGATTCATTCTACAAAACTTGGCTAGAGCGTGATGGTAAGCCAGTATTCATGCACAGCCTTCCATTACTGTTTGACCACACTCCAAAGATTGATTACTGGACACGTAAGCAAACTGGTCAGGAAGTCTTACCCTACCAAAGACTACTCATCACATTATATTTTGTGAGCAAAAAACAGTTCTTTGACTTCTTTATTAAGGACGTTACCGATGAAGAAGCTGGACGAATAAAGCTCTTAACTCAAAGCCGCATAGGGCTCAATGATGAGTTACTTTTTAATCTATCGTCACACGGATAATTATGGGTAATGAAGTTGATCCAAATCTCCGAGCTGAAGCCTTAGCCCAACCGCAGCCCGAGCATCATGACACCCAACCACACGTACATGAGATAGATTTTGGGCATGAACACGGAGTAGAGGGACATGTATGCACGTCTGAATGCCAGCATACCCAGGCAGAAGCGGATCAGTTTGCCGACAACCTCTTCGAGTCAATCAAAGAACCCAGCCACGCAGAAGTGGGCCATGTCTGTGACGCAAACTGTCAGCATGGCCAAAAGGAAGCTAACAAATTTGCAGACGAACTATTTGCAAATATTGAACCGAGGACAAGTAAGGTCGAAGCAAGCCACAATAAACCTCACGACTACAAAGAACACGAAAAACATGGACATGTTTGTACTGCTGAGTGCACCCACAATCAAAAAGAAGCGGATCAGTTTGCCGAGAAGTTATTTGCTGAATCAGTACAACATGGGGAAAAAGATCATGTATGCAATGCTAGTTGTCAGCATAACCAGCATCAGGCAGATACATTCGCTGAAAAACTATTCACGGAAGCTAGTTCTCAAAAAGTATCAATTGAGGAAACAATTTTGAATACACCGCCTGAAGTAAGAGAAGTTGCTGTCGCTGAGAACAGCACGCGACAAATTCATGAAACAGAAATGATAGCTAGAACTCAAATAGAAACACTCAAACAAGCCGAGGAGTCTGAGGGTGATATAGTTGTCTCTACTCCAGCTCCTAATGATCCCAAAACTGGTTCCAAGCCCGAAATGATCTTAAGCGCTGAGAAGCCCCCAATAATTACATATCTAACCGAGAAGTTGGCTGAAACTGGTCATAAAATACCTGAATCTGAACTTACAGAAGTTGTCGTAGAGGATGTTCATGAATTGCCATTGTCTGAAACTACACAAATACAGGAAGAATATATTCCAACTATAGATGTTGATTATTTCGAGAACGTGACGCCCCAATACGAAATATTTTCAGAATTAGAAACTACAGAAACCACCGATGAAAACATTGAAGATACTCAGTATACTGAGCAAATACAAACAGAGACTACTATCCAGTTCGAGCAACCTGGTTCTATTGACGAAATGTTTGTGGCTGGTCAAGAGCTTCTTGAGCCTACATCTTTTGATCTCGACCCAGCCATAACAGTAAGTGAACAAATTGATAATACAGAGCTAATACCAATCAACGATGAGGGTCATGTTGACATCGCAATAGTACTAGAAATAATACCCGAACTTTTACCGATACGGGAGGCCCTAGTTACTATCACTGATCTGATTGTTGAAGCAGATAGTTCTGAAATAGAAATACTTACGAAGACAATCGATAAATTACTGGGATACAGAGTCAATAATCAAATAGATGGCGAGAATGAGACCACCAGACACAAACTTCTTTTAGAAAACATCGCTGCACTAGCTCGCGTATTCGGCATCGATGAATCTGAGCTAGTGAAATTGCTTGGCATTAATGAAGACGACGAGTTCTTATCTCATCAAGCACTAGAAATACTATTAGGTCTTCAAAAACTACTTAGCTTAGAGTACAGTCACGAGTTTCTGCAAGTAAGTAGCACTACGTCAGCAGATGATAGCGATTCAACACCTACAGTTCAAAAACTAGGTCAAATGGTTATAAGTATCCTACGGGGTAATAACCGGCAAGATCAACTCTTGGTTGCTAGCCTCTAAGTGCTTGCACGGCAGTTGTAAGCGAGGCGCGAAGTGCATCCTGTAGTACAGGAGTAGAGCCGTGGTGCAGTACAGACTCAATTGTTGCGAGACCACTTTCACGAACTGCTAATCGTCCAGCGAATTGCCCAAATGCACCGAACTCGTCTAATTCGTTATGTTCAGCACGTCCAATTACGTCTACTAATGTACCGGAATGTTGAGCTAGGGCAGATCGATGCCCCTCTCGCAATTCTCGAAAGAAGTTTATTAAGTTGGCTGCTGGAAACTGATTATCAATAATTGTTGCACGTACGGCTGGCTCGCCAATTTCCATATGGGCGAGACTATGCTGAATGTCGTGATCGGTTCGTATCATTAATTAATCCTTTATGCATGTTAGAGTTAAATTATAGGGGTCAAGTGTCTATAAATGCAAAACAGTTGCAATTATGCGTGTATTTGCAAACCAATTGTTAGTTACTATGTCTTATCTGTAAAATACTAAGTACATGGGTAGCGTAGCGACAAAAATATTCAAGAAAAATTCGAGAATACCTTTTACGGGCGTGGCTTTATTAATTTTTCTTGTTTTCGCACGGATTATAAGTAATCAACACCTGAGCTTAAGTTTACCGACTAAACTACAAGACTTCATAACACTATCTTCGAGTGTCATCATTGAAGCTCTCCCATTTGTTCTGCTTGGTATAGCCTTATCAATCTTTGTCCAGATATGGTTACCTGACAACCTCTTAATGAAGCTTTTACCTAGGCGAACCGTGCCAAGACGAATTGTACTTTCATTCTTGGGCATTTTTCTCCCTGTGTGCGAATGCGGCAATGTCCCACTAGCAAGAGGCCTCATGTTACGTGGACTAACCGTCAGCGAATCTCTAACATTTCTACTTGCAGCACCAATCTTAAACCCGATAACAATCATTACAACCCAACAAGCTTTTGGCTCGGACAGCACAATTCTGATTGCTCGATTACTTGGCGGTTTCATGATCGCAAACATTGTTGGTTGGCTATTTAGTGGCTACAAGAAATCCTCTGAACTACTTACTCCTGATTTTGAAGCCAGCTGTAAGATAGATCATCACAAAACAGAACATGAACATAGTAAGTTCAAGAGAAGTATCGAAGTATTTGTTAAAGAAGCAAACGTGATTGTACCTGCGTTATTTATCGGTGGATTTGTGGCTGGTTTCGTGCAAGTTGCCGTGCCACGCGATATTCTAGTAGGACTTGGCGGCGATCCAGTACTGTCGATTTTTGCTATGATGGCACTAGCATTTATAGTTTCAATATGTGCGAATGTGGATGCGTTCTTTGCCTTGGCTTTTGCAAACACTTTCACGACTGGCTCTATTGTGAGCTTCCTAATCTTTGGGCCAATAGTGGATATTAAAATGTTGAGCTTAATGCGAACCACATATAAACGACGTGTATTAGTGACCGTGACTTTGATAACGGCTCTGGTAAGTGCCTGTCTGGGATTGGCGGTTAATTATGCGTTTTAAACGTTGGCTTCAAGATTACCGTGGTGTTGTTTTAATAGCGATTGCGGCAGTCGCTACTGTTTGGCTTGGTGCTACAAAACAGCTAGGACTCTACATACATCCTCGTTATAACACCTTTAGTTTAATAGCTTGTGGTCTTGGACTCATTGTAGTTGTTTGGTCTCTAAATGATAAACCGCACGAGAGAAAAAATACATCCAAACTCAGTATCAAGACTTTATTGATTATTGCACTCTCGTTTATTAGCCTACTAGTAATCAAGCCCACTACGCTATCGAGCGATATCGCTAACCAGCGAGGGGTAAACAGCGCAGCAAACACGGATGCACTAGCAAAGTTATCTAATGCCGATGTGATATCGCCATTCGGTAGTACCAGTTTTACTCAGCTAAGTATTAAAGACTGGGCTAATCTACTTGCCCAAACAAATGACCATGCGTTCTTTGTTGGCAAACAAGCAACTGTTTCGGGCTTTATAACCAAGGATGAAAATGATCCAAATAATCGCTTCTTTGTATCTAGGTTTGTAGTAAGTTGCTGTGCTGTCGATGCTCGACCAATTGGCGTACCAATCTATTTGCCCGATTGGCAGAATACTTATAAGCAAGATCAGTGGATAGCTGTTGATGGAAAATTTGTTGTCACGAATGATAAGGTGGCTTTAGATAAACCCAAAATTGAAGTCATAGAAAAACCGAGGGATCCATATGTCTACTAGATTATCCCTGCCGACTACATTCAGAAAGAAACTCTACCTATGTATAGCTGTTTTTAGCAGCCTCATTATTTTCTTTAGCGTTTCATTAATATTCGATGGTCCACGTATTCGCAAAGTTGAGTTTGATACTAATAAAGTTACAAGAGAAACGAACCAAACCATAGTACTTAGGTCAAACCAGCCAATTAAATCATTGGATAAATCACAGGTAAGTATTACTCCTTCAGTAGATTTTTCTATTACCACATCTGGCGAAGCAGTAATATTGCAACTGAAACAAAGGCTAGACTATGATACCGGCTACTCAATCAAGCTAAAAGATATGCAATCAGACAACGGCAAGACGTCTTCGTACGATGCCAAGATTAAAACAGGTAGTGCGGGTTATTTCTATCTGAAACGCAATGGCCTGTACTCCAAGGAGCCTTCCTATATCGAAAAAGAGCCTGATCAAATCATTAAGGGTTCGTTTGTTGGTGTTGATGAGGTAGTATACTCGGCACATCAAATCGTGGATTTTGTTAAGCTAGAAGATTCGTTCGTCATAAGCCAAATAGATGAGTATAACGAACAGAGCATCGTTATATATGACGCCAAAACAAAAGAAATCAGAGATATTTCGCTACCAGACATTGGCACTGTTCAAAACCTTGAAGTATCACCAAACAAAAAATTGTTTGGCTTCACGTTTACCAGCGATAAGCAGGCTGGAGCTAAGAATGATTACCAGCAACGATTATTCGTCTATGACGTAGTGGCTAAGCTACTCGTACCTATGCGTGGCATCGGAGAAGATTACATTGAAACATCAAATTGGCAGTTTGCCCCAGACGGAACAACCATTATAGCCTCAACATATAAGACGGGGATGACACTGATTGATTCGTATTCCAAGAATGCTCCTATTCCACTCGGCTCCTACTACGATATTGGTAACTTCAATCGAACGGGTTCAAAAGTAGCATTAAGTGGAAACAGTGACGGATATGTTGTGCTCGATTTAGTAGATAATAAGAAAATAATTCCAAAGTCTCAAGAAGTTGACGGTGTTTTGCCATATATAACTGGTGTAAGGTTGCTACAAAATAGCAATAATCTACTCAACAAAATCCAGATAATTGGCTACAGCGGAAGTACGACATACGCAACAGCGCTGGTTGTTAACAATGGTGATAATGATAAGACAGTGTTTAAAGTTAACTACAAAGAAACTGATCTGCTTGACTATAGCTCCTCTGGCAACGATCAATACGTTACTGTAGAGACTTCGGAAGCAGTAGATAAAAAACAATATGATAACTACCCAGAAAATCCAAGACCAACAAACACACAAACACAAATAGTCGATATGAAAGATGGTAAAACTCTAAAAACCATTGACGGGTTTATGCTGACTTGGGAATAGTTCTACTATTTGAGTCTAATAAGCTCAAGCTTCGATTAGTCTCAGTTCTACGAAAAAATTCTTTCCCACTTCTAATTCCTCCGCTTGGCGCACAGACTTCTTAATCGGCAACACATAGCTCATAGATTTGGTATCGGGAAAGATCGATGTTTTCCATGCCGTTTTGCCAATCGTCACTTCGACTCTCACCGACCCAAAACCTCTTTTTGGCCCTAAGCTGACCATTTTAATCTCATCAGTGTATTCTACTGGGAGCGTCACGAAGCACCATGCACCTTTGCCCTCCCATTCCCACAGTTCTGCAGTAAATTCTATTTCCATAAGTAAAGTATACAATCCGCTCAATGAAGAGTACACTTAACATTAATGTTAACTAAGAATGACGATACTGAGTCACTAGACCACGTGTTTACAGCTCTCGCCAATAATAATAGGCGAGCGATTGTGTATACCCTCGGTTTACAACCAGCTTCTATTGCTCAGCTAGCAGATCAACAAAAGATGTCATTGCCAGCCATACATCGGCACATACTGGTGCTTGAGCGGGCAAAGCTTGTAAGGCGTAAGAAGTTTGGTAAAACAAACTTTCTTGCACTGGACAGGACGGCACTATTGTTGATGCAAGATTGGGTAGCACAATACAAAGCGTATTGGGGTACCAATGAAGAAACTCTGGAAAACTATGTTGCCAGAATACAAAAGGACGATAATAAATTAAAGAAGGAGAAATGATATGAAAAAGTTCATGTTTTTATACAAAGGATTTATGCAACCAACAGCCGAGATAGGCAAAGCTTGGATGGATTGGTTCGAGGAAGTCGGTGATAAAATGATCGACGGTGGCAACCCAATGAGTGCAGGTACTGAGGTAACAAAAGATAATGTTACTGAGCTCGACTTTGGGCTAGAGGCCTTTACGGGTTACTCCATCATCAATGTCGAAAGCAAAGAAGAAGCAATTGCACTTGCTAAGACCAACCCAATGATTACCAGTGTGGTTGTGTACGAACTAGGACACATGTAATACGCATTACAAAATGACCAAGTATCTAGATAAATAACCCCGTTCCAAGGGGTTATTTATATTCGCACTCCTGCCAATATGCTATAGTATGTATGGTTGAGCTTACATTATGTTTATACGAGATAAAGAACACACGGTGGTAAACACGGTACGAGAAGCGCGTACTGCTCTTAAAATTACCCAAGATGAGCTTGCAGAAAAAGTTCAAGCTACACGTCAAACAATAATCGCTATAGAAAAAGGTAATTATGTGCCAAGTGTGCTGCTTGCGCTTAGAATTGCCGCTATACTAAACAAAAAGGTGGAGGAGATCTTTAGCTATGAAAAAATATAAACAATTACTCGACATTATTCTTCTGCTTGGTCTAACTACGATTGCACTACTGGCAATTGCTCCAAAAACCTTTGTTATGCCCTCCAGTCTACAGATGCTTATACTAGCGGCTGTACTCGGACTCATTGCCACTTTCCTAGTTTTATTGTGGCGAGAACAACCTGATGATGAGCGCGAAATGCAAAACCAAGCTCTCGCCAGTCGTTCGGCATATATTGTCGGCTCACTTGTCCTTATCACCGCGCTTATTATTCAAAGCCTGAATCACGACTTAGACCCAGCGATCCCTATTGCTTTGCTAGCCATGATAGCTACCAAAGTTATCGTTCAACGCGCTAAAGATGGAAAATAATAATTGTTAAGTCAACTTGACATTGCATACTCTGCCTAACTATACTTATTCCATACATTAAACGTAAGTGAGGGTAATCATGACCA